>JAWWDH010000338.1:0-4010 GCA_033720015.1 Pseudomonas sp. | reverse complement strand
TATCCAAGGGCTTCGCGGTAAACACCCCAGAAGAAGCCGCAGAAGCCTGCGATAAAATCGGTGGCACTGAGTGGGTTGTTAAGGCTCAGGTCCATGCCGGCGGTCGCGGTAAAGCGGGCGGCGTTAAGCTGGTCAAGAGCAAAGAAGACGCCAAGGCTTTTGCTGCCAACTGGTTGGGCAAGCGTCTGGTGACTTACCAGACAGATGCCAACGGTCAGCCGGTCAACCAGATTCTGGTCGAGTCCTGCACCGATATCGCCAAAGAGCTGTACCTGGGCGCAGTCGTTGACCGCTCCAGCCGTCGTATCGTGTTCATGGCGTCCACCGAAGGTGGCGTGGACATCGAGAAAATCGCTCATGACACCCCTGAGAAAATCCTCAAGGCGACCATCGATCCGCTGGTCGGCGCTCAGCCGTTCCAGGGCCGCGAGCTGGCATTCCAGCTGGGTCTGCAGGGCGATCAGATCAAGCAGTTCACCCAGATCTTCGTTGGCCTGGCCAAGCTGTTCCAGGACTACGACCTGGCTCTGCTGGAAGTGAACCCGCTGGTGATCAAGGCTGACGGCAATCTGCATTGCCTGGACGCCAAGATCAACATCGACAGCAACGCTATGTACCGTCAGCCGAAGCTGCGCGCCATGCACGATCCGTCCCAGGACGATCCGCGTGAAGCCCATGCAGCCAAGTTCGAACTGAACTACGTGGCGCTGGAAGGCAACATCGGTTGCATGGTCAACGGTGCTGGCCTGGCCATGGGTACCATGGACATCGTCAACCTGCACGGCGGCAAGCCAGCCAACTTCCTCGACGTAGGTGGCGGTGCAACCAAAGAGCGCGTAACCGAAGCCTTCAAGATCATCCTGTCCGACAGCAACGTCGCTGCCGTACTGGTAAACATCTTCGGCGGTATCGTTCGTTGCGACATGATTGCCGAAGGCATCATCGGCGCGGTGAAAGAAGTCGGCGTGAAAATCCCGGTAGTTGTTCGCCTTGAAGGTAACAACGCCGAGCTGGGCGCTAAAGTCCTGGCAGAAAGTGGCCTGAACATCATCGCGGCAACCAGCCTGACCGACGCTGCTCAGCAAGTCGTCAAAGCTGCGGAGGGCAAGTAATGAGCGTCCTGATCAATAAAGACACCAAAGTTATCTGCCAGGGCTTCACCGGCTCGCAGGGTACCTTCCACTCCGAACAAGCCATCGCCTACGGCACCAAGATGGTTGGCGGCGTGACTCCAGGTAAAGGCGGCACCACTCACCTGAACCTGCCGGTGTTCAACACCGTGCGTGAAGCGGTTGAGCAGACTGGCGCTACCGCCAGCGTGATCTACGTTCCAGCTCCGTTCTGCAAGGACTCGATCCTTGAAGCGGCCATGGGCGGCATCAAGCTGATCGTGTGCATCACCGAAGGCATCGCGACCATCGACATGCTCGAAGCCAAGGTCAAGTGCGACGAGCTGGGCGTGGTCCTGATCGGCCCGAACTGCCCAGGCGTGATCACCCCAGGCGAGTGCAAGATCGGCATCATGCCCGGTCACATCCACTTGCCAGGCAAGGTAGGCATCGTGTCGCGTTCCGGCACCCTGACTTACGAAGCTGTTAAGCAGACCACAGACGCTGGCTTTGGTCAGTCCACCTGTGTTGGTATCGGCGGTGACCCGATTCCAGGTTCCAACTTCATCGACATCCTGAAGCTGTTCCAGGAAGACCCAAAGACCGAAGCGATCGTGATGATCGGTGAGATCGGTGGTTCAGCTGAAGAAGAAGCGGCTGCCTTCATCAAGGCCAACGTGACCAAGCCAGTGGTTTCCTACATTGCCGGCGTTACTGCGCCACCAGGCAAGCGTATGGGTCACGCCGGTGCAATCATCTCCGGCGGCAAGGGTACTGCAGACGAGAAGTTCGCAGCCCTGCAAGACGCTGGTGTGAAAACCGTGCGTTCCCTGGCTGATATCGGTAAGGCCCTGGCCGAGCTGACTGGTTGGGAAGTCAAAAAAGCCTAAGGCTTTTGGACTTAAGAAAAGGCCACCTTCGGGTGGCCTTTTCTATTTCAGTATCCAGTTAACTGTTGAAAGTACTAAGTTGAATACGTGTACTCATCAAGGAGCGCCGTAATGAATGTTTAGTCCTTTCAGCACTTGGCTGGCTCGACTCGAAAGTCTGACATGCAAACAGAAGTCTATTGTTCAGCATTTTCTCCAGACCAGCGTGCAGCGAGACGGACTTGCAGAGGCCATTTAAGACCTGAGGCCTGTCCGCACTTTGCAGCAGACGCCTCGCAGTTAGCCTCATGGGGCTGTAGTCGTGGCTTGCAGCGTCGGCACGAACAAGGCCTTTCGCTGGCGTCATCGCTTTTTGTGCGATGCGGCAGCGCATCACGATGCACGGTAAAGCGGCATTGTCGAAGCGGGCGAAACGTTCTTTCTTGAGTCATTCAAGGGGTTGCGCAAGGTGCCGCGCCCGCCCCGCAAGCGCGGTGGCGTGAGTAAGATGCGCGGAGCAGGGGCGGATCAAATTCCCGTTTTGGTTGTTCTGACATGGCGGGACACACAGTTGACTTTCAGCTGAAGAAGCTTGATGCCGTCCATGCAATGGCTGCGTTAGAGCCTCTGATGGATGAGGCATCGGTTTTGCAGTGATGACGCAGCTGTTTATGCGGCGTTTGCGCGTCGCACTGGGATTACTCATAAGGTGTGTATGCCGGGCCGGGATTGTGTGTCCAGGAAGCAGCAGAACGTCAACGCTTACCACAGTCGACTGAATATCTGGATGGTGCGCTTTCATGGTGTGGCGACTAAGTACCTCGTTAACTATCTGGGCTGGCGTTGCATGCTGAGCGATACACAAAACATATTCAGCCAGCGTGTTGTCTGCATGAGACGGTAGGCCGTCCCATGCAAAAATTAACGGGTACACAGCCTTTTTATTGCGCGGCGGTTGCTAGTTCCACAGCCAGTTCCACAGCCCAGGCAAGCGTGCGTATTGCAGCGGGTCACCGAGGGCGCGCTTGAGAGCTGCGCGTTGCAGCGCATCGCGATGACCATAGAACGGCTGTTTATCGGTGGCCAGGCCAACATCTTCAGCCACATCCATAAGGATTTGCAGGTATTCCTGCATATGTCGCGCGGTATAGGGGTTGAGGTCATGGAAGGTCACCACCACCGGGATGACCCCATCAACCGTAGGCAGCGCGCCGATGTTGATCTGCTGAGCGGCCAGTGCCAGTTGGTCGCGTAAGTTGCTGCGCCGGCGCAGGCTGCCATTAATATCCCAAGTCTTGCCATCGTTAGCGCTCAGGTCGGTCAATAACAGGCGCAGGCCGTGGGCCTGGTAGGCGGCGAATGTGCGCTCGCTGTAGTTCCAGAAGGGGGGGCGTACCAGGCGCGGGGCGGTACCGCTGATGGCAGTCAGGTCAGCGACGCCATCCTTTAGTGATTGTTCCAATACTGCCGGGCCGAGGAAGCGATGGTTGGCGTGCCCGGGGGTGGCGGTGTGAAAGCCCAGCAGGTGGCCCTCACGGTGCTGACGCCGCAACAGTGCCTGGCCCTGAGGGCTGCCACCTGCTCGGGTGGCGCGCGTTTGCACAAAGAACAGCGCCTTAATCCCCGGTTGGATCGGATTGTCCGCCAAGCTGTCGAGTATCTGTTCGGTGGGGTTGTTGTCAGTGCTGGCGCTGGGGCCGTCATCGAAACTCAACAGAAAGCGTATGGGGTCGAGTGCGGGGTTTGGTTGTGGTGGTGCAATGGTCGCGCAGGCGCTTAACAAGCTGATGGCCAGAATGGCGCAAGCACCTAGGCGTATTGACTGAGGTATTCGCGGAAAAATGGGGGGTGGCGTTGCAGGGTAACGCATCAGGTTTTAGCTCGAGAAGGGCGAGAATTAGCAATCAGGACGGTGCTGGCGGGCAGCGGTGGGGCGCGGAGTCTATGCGGTCAGGGCCGCAGTGGGAATCTGTACGGGGTGGGTCGGCAAGTATGAGCAGGTTCGACCGTGCTTGGGTCGTATAGATCCATG
>JAWWDH010000337.1:0-4018 GCA_033720015.1 Pseudomonas sp. | reverse complement strand
CGCGAGACCATAAAGCAAGTTTTCAAACGCCGCTGTGCAGCTCCTGTCTCTACTTAAACGCTATCGAGTTCCCCATGTGTGGACGTTATGCCCTGTTCCGTTGGACGCCTGCATTTGCGGCGATTCCCGGCTTCCCTGCTGACCAGTTACCGCACTGGAGTATCTCGCCGCACAGCCAGGTATTGCTGCTGCGCAACGTCGAGGGTGAGCGCCAACTAACGCGCGCGCGCTGGGGACTGACGCCACCCTGGTTGACGGATCTAACCAAAACGCCGGCCCAGGCGCGTGCGGAAACCCTGGCCGAGCAGCCGATGTTTCGTGAGGCGTTTCGCCTGCGTCGCGGCCTGTTACCGGCCAACGGCTTTTACGAATGGCGCGGCACGGCGCGCAAACGCCCATACTGGCTGACAGGGGAAGGCACGCCGTTGTATTTCGCCGCGTTGTGGGAAGCCTACCCGGTCGAGGGTTGTGTCTACCTGAGCGCGGCAGTGGTGACCCAGGCTGCGGCCAATCAGCGTCGGCCGTTGATTCTCGATGAGGCCGGGCAAGCGGCGTGGTTGGCAGCCGATACATCGCCAGCGGAGTTGCAGGCCTTACTGGCGAGGCCGCAGCCGGCGTTGCGCGAGCGGGTGCTGGCCAACCTGGTCAATGATCCCAAGCTGGATGCGCCAGAGTGCCTGACGCCTGCGTAGTGCGCTGACAACGCCGTGAACATAAAAAAGGGCGGGCTGCGTGGCAGTCCGCCCTTTTTTGTCAGCTGTAGCCTTACACCTTGAACTGGTTGATCAGGCGACGTTGCTGTTCGGCCAATTGGGTCAGCTCTGCACTGGCCCGGTTGGCCTCGTCGGCACCGCTGGCGACTTCATTGGCCACTTGGCCGATGTTGGTCACGTTGCGGTTGATGTCCTCGGCAACCGCACTCTGCTCTTCGGCGGCGCTGGCGATCTGGGTGTTCATGTCATTGATCACCGACACCGCCTGAGTGATCGACTCCAGTGCGTTGGCCGCCTGGGCTGCGTGCTGCACGCTGTCGTTGCTCTTGACCCGGCTTTCCTCCATGACCCGCACTGCTTCACGGGTGCCGTGCTGCAATTGCTGGATCATGCTCTGGATTTCCTCGGTGGCTTGCTGGGTCTTTTGCGCCAGGTTGCGTACCTCGTCGGCCACTACGGCAAACCCTCGGCCTTGTTCGCCGGCCCGCGCCGCTTCAATGGCGGCGTTGAGGGCCAGCAGGTTGGTCTGCTCGGCGATGCCACGAATGGCGGTGAGGATGGCGTCGATGTTTTCGCTGTCTTTGGCCAGGGTTTGCACCACGCCGACTGCCAGGCCGATCTCGCTGGCCAGCGCGGCAATCGAGGTGGCGGTGTTCTGCACCACGCGTTTGCCGTCGTTGGCCGAATCATCGGCATGCTGAGCCGCCTCGGCGGCATGGCTGGCATTGCGTGCCACGTCCATGGCAGTGGTGGTCATCTCGTGCACGGCGGTGGCGACCTGATCGATTTCGCTCATTTGCCGCTGCACGCCCTGGTTGGTGCGGATGGCGATGTCGGCGCTGTGCTCGGATGAGTCGCTGACCTTCTGCACCGAGCTGACAACCTGGCTGATCATTGCCTGCAGCTTGCCGAGGAAGGTATTAAAACCGTTGGCAATGGCGCCGAGTTCATCGACGCGGTCGGTGCTCAGGCGACGGGTCAGGTCACCTTCGCCCTGGGCAATATCGTCGAGCATGGCGACCATCTGCTTCAGCGGCCGGGCGATGCCCAGGCCGACCAGCCAGATCACCAGCAGGCCGACACCGGCCACCAGCAAGCCGACCAGGGCCATGCCGAGCATATCGGCATCATGCTGGCTCTTGAGGTCGCTCTGCAGCTTGTGCAGCTGGGCGAAAACCACCTCTTGTGGCAGTTGCAGTACCAGCGTCCATTGCGTGTTGGTATCGCCAATCTGGAAGGGCAGCAGCACTTGCAGCGTGCCCTGTTGTTTATCCAGTTGGTACAGCGGCTCGCCGCTTTGCAGGTTCTTCAGCGAAGCGATGGTGTCGGCGTCGAGCACATTCGTGGCAACCTCGCCGAGCTTGCTGGGATCTGCGGTGAAGGCCACCAGGCGACCGTTGCTGGCAATCAGCGCCATCTGCCCAGCACCCTCGTAGAGCTGGGTGGCGGCGTTGCTGAGGAAGTCCTGAATGGACTGCAGTGATAGATCGACGCCGACCACGCCACGAAATTGATCGTTGACCATGAGCGGTACGTTGAACGAGGACATCAGCACCATCTTGCCGTTCATTTCATAGGGCGCGGGGTCAACGATGCAGGCTTGTTTGCGTTCTTTGGTGCACAGGTAGTACTCGCCCTCACGCACGCCGGTAGGCAGCAGGGTCGTGCCTTCAATATTCTCGCCGAGGGCCTCGACCATCAGGCTGCCGTCCGCTTTGCGATACCACCAAGGCATAAAGCGCCCGCTGGCGTCGTAGCCTTGCTCGGTCTGCCCAGCGTAAAGGTCGTCGTTACCGTCGAAGGCGTTCGGTTCCCAGCCGATAAAGGCATCGAGCAGTTTGGGGTTCTCTGCCACGGTCTGGCGCACCAGATTCGACAGTTCCTCGCGGCTGATGCTCAGCGCCGGGTTGCCGCTGGCATCCTCGTTGCCCAGCAGCATATTGGTCTGCGCCAGGCTGCGGGCGACCGTCAGTGGGTATTCCAGCTCGCGCTGGATCTGCCGCACCTGACCTTGGGTCAGGGCAATCAGACGTTGCTGGATGTCGTCCTCTACCTGCGCCTGACTGCGCGCCTGCACCAGTTCCTGGGTACGGATACCGGAAAATATTGCATACAGCATCAGCGCCACGACCACGGCGAGCACGCTGGCGCCGGCATAGACGAGGACGGAGAACTGAATGGACTTGAATTTCATGGTGGCTCCAAGCGAGGTACTGAATGTGCTTGTACGGGTTATCGGCCAGACGTGGCATAAGCCTTAACGGCTGTGACGAACGAACGGAGGGGCGCGCTACAAGTGCTGCCCGGTAGTTGCCCAGCCGTGGTGCGAGGCCTAGCATACGGTGCTGTTTCAATTGGAGAAGCACGGATGAGCCCTTTATCTCGAATCACCGGCCTGACTGCGGCCTTGCTGCTGGTCGGTTGCCAGGCTGTTAATACCACCAGTGGCGGCGCAGTAGGTGTTGAGCGTAAGCAGTACATGTTCAGTGCGCTCTCGACTCAAGAAGTCAATCAGATGTACGCGCAGTCCTATCAACAGACCCTGGGTGAGGCTTCCAGCAAGGGGGTGCTGGATAAAACCAGCAACAACGCCAAGCGCCTGCGTTCGATTGCCGATCGTCTGATCAAGCAGGCGCCGCTGTTTCGCCCTGATTCGGCGCAGTGGCAGTGGGAAGTCAACCTGATCAAGAGCCCCGAGCTGAACGCCAACTGTGGTCCGGGCGGCAAGATCATTTTCTACAGTGGCATCATCGATAAGCTGAAACTGACCGATGATGAGATTGCCGCAATCATGGGCCACGAAATGGCTCACGCCCTGCGTGAGCACAGCCGTGAGGCGATGTCCAAGGCCTATGGCATCGAGATGGCCAAGCAGGGCGCGGGTGCCTTGCTCGGTCTGGGCTCCGACTCCCTGGCGCTGGCTGATGCCGCAGTGCAGTACGGCATGACCCTGCCCAATAGCCGTGGCAATGAGAACGAGGCTGACCTGATTGGCTTGGAGTTGGCCGCCCGTGGTGGTTTCAACCCCAACGCCGCTGTCAGCCTGTGGCAGAAGATGGCGTCCGCTAGCGAAGGTTCACCGCCTGAGTTTATGAGTACTCACCCGTCGTCAAACAGCCGGATTGCTGCGTTGCAGGCGGCGATTCCTAAAGTAATGCCGCTGTACGAACGCGCGCGTTAAGCCGCTGCAAATAAAAAGCCCCGCTCGCATGCGGGGCTTTTGGTTGGCTAGCGTTCGATGCGCTAAGGCAGCGCCTTGGCCGCAAAGGGCTGGCTGGGTAGGCCGAGTTGTGAGCGGAAGCTTT
>JAWWDH010000336.1:0-4021 GCA_033720015.1 Pseudomonas sp. | reverse complement strand
TCATGTCTGATAACAATCCTTGTCTGAGCTGTGGCGCGTGCTGCGCGTATTTTCGTGTGTCTTTTTTCTGGGGTGAGTGCCAATCGGCCGGTGGTCTGATGCCGGACGATCAGGTGGTGTTGATTAGCCCGCACCGTGTCGCCATGCGGGGTACGGACAGCAAACCGACGCGTTGTACCGCCCTGTTGGGTGATGTGGGCCAGGGCGTGCGCTGCACCCTCTATAACGAGCGCTCCAGCGCCTGCCGTGAGTTCGAGGCCTCCTGGGTCAATGGTGAGCACAACCCACGGTGTGATGCGGCGCGCAGCGCACACGGTTTGCCGCCATTGATGCCACCGGTGTCACCGAGCATTTCACCTGAGCGGGTGGCCTGAGCATCTGCCTATTGGCTTGCCCGCCCATGCGCCACAGGCACTAGAATGGCCAATTGTTAGAATTGCCGAGGTGACTAATGGACGCTCTTGATGCGTTGCTAAACCGAGTTTCCGCGCCGCGCTTGATTGCGCCGGCACCTGATGCCGCGCAGCGCGAACTGTTGTTTCGCGCTGCTTTGCGTGCGCCCGACCATGGTCAGTTGCGGCCGTGGCGTTTTCTCACGGTTGAGGGGGAGGGGCTGACCCTGCTTGGGGAATTGTTTGCCAGTGCATTACCCGCCGATGCCGACCCGGAGGCGCTGAACAAAGCCCGCGCCATGCCGCTGCGTGCGCCCTTGCTGGTGCTGGTGATTGCCCGTGTGCAGGCCAGTGCCAAAGTGCCCGCGCAGGAGCAGGTGCTGGCCGCCGGCTGCGCGGCGCACAGTATTCTGTTGGCGGCGCATGCGCAGGGGATTGGTGCAGTTTGGCGCACCGGGGACATGGCCTACAGCTCGCACGTCGCGGCTGGCTTGGGCCTGGATGCCGATGAACAGCTGATTGCCTTCCTCTATCTGGGTACGCCGGCGCGCGAATTGCGCGCGGTACCGCAGATGCAGGTGAGTGATTTCGTCAGGGCCTGGCCGGCGTCTGATTCGGCTGAGTGAGCGGTAAGCGCAGGGTGGCGATAAAGCCGCCTTGTGCATGGTTGCTCAGCTCCAGCTGCCCGCCATGCCGCTCGGCCGCACGGCGGGCGATGGCCAGTCCCAGGCCATGGCCGCTGCTGGTTTGGCCGGGAGCGCGGTAGAAGGGCTCACCAAGGCGCGCCAACTGCTCAGGGGGCACGCCCGGGCCATGGTCACGTACGCTCAGGCATAGCTGCTCAGCGCTTATGCGGGCCGTCAACTCGATGGCTTGGCCGGCTGGATTGAAGCGCAGCGCATTGCGCAGCAGGTTATCCAACGCACGTTGCAGCATGTCCGCCCAACCGTTGAACTGCAGGCCTGGCTCCAGCTGAATGCTGAGCAGTTGCTGCGGCGCGTCCAGGCGCGCGTCTTCCTGTAGCTTGTTTAACAACTGGTTGAGGTCGATTGGCTGCGCCGCACCCGGTTCGGCGTCGAGGCGGGCGAGGGCGAGGATTTCACTGATCAGCGCTTCCAGGCGGTCGCACTCTTGGCTCAGACGCGGCCAGTATTTCTCTCGCTCGAGGCCATCCGCGCGTTCGGTCAGCGCCAACGCGATACGCAGCCGCGCCAGTGGTGAGCGCAGTTCATGGGAGACGTCGCGCAGCAACTGGCGTTGACTGCTGATCAAACCTTGCACGCGCTCACCCATGCGGTTGAAGTCAGCGGCCAGTACGCCGAGCTCATCGCGGCGCTCGGCCAGTTTGGCCAGGCTGTTCTGTTGATAGGCGGTTTGTCCCAGGTCGTGCACGGCGCCGCGCAGGCGATTCAGCGGGCGGGTGATGGAGAGGGTTAGCCACAGGCTAAACAGCGTCAGTACCAGCATGGCAATAGCCAGCGCACTGAGTGGCCAGAGCAAGCTGTCGCGGTGCCAGGCGGCGACTTCGGGATTCGGGATGCGGTAGATAAACAGGTAGGTATCGCCGCTGTTCGGGCTGGTGTAGTCGACGCTCAGGCGGCGCCAGGGTAAGTGTTTTTGATGGCGGTGACGGGCTTCAAAGGCTGCCGCGCGGGGCGGAAAGGTGCCTTTGATCACCGGTTGACCACTGTTATCCAGCACCTGTACGTCAATGCGGAACCTGCGTTTGCGTTGCTCCAGCAGTGCTTGGGCGGCTTGCGCGCCTTGTGTTTCATAGCGTTGCGTCCATGTTTCGGCGAGGTCATCCATGCCGGGGTGCTGGCTGAGCAGCCAGGCGTCCTGGTTGAGCATGCGCCCAAGCAGTATGGACAGCCCGGCAACCAGCGCGATAGCCAGCCAGAAACTGGCAAAGATGCGCCAAAACAGTGACCGCACGGTGACTCCTTCTAGTGGGGATGGCTACGCCCGTCAGGCCTTGCAACGTGACGGGCGTATAACGCTTAGGTCGCCTTAGTTCTTCTTTGCCTGCTCGGCCTGCCAGGCTTTGAATTGCATGTGCTCGGCGCGACGTTCTTGCATTTTTTTCTGGTGCTCGTCGAAGGCTTGCTGTTGCTCAGGGTTTAACAAGGCGCGGATGGCGCTGTGTTGTTTGTCTTTGGCCGCTTTTAATTCGTCCCGCATGGCTTTCTGTTCAGCGGCAGGAAGTTTCTCCAGGTAGCGCTGGGTGATCGCATGGCGGCTTTTCATCTGCTCGCCCATGAGTTTACGGACTTCGCGGTGCTGCTCTTTGCTCAAGTCGAGTTCTTTGAACATGCGGGAGCCGTGCTCGCCGCCATGCCGTGGGCCGTCTTCGGGCATGGCCATGGCCAGGGTTGGCAGGGTCATGGCGAGCAGTACTGCGGTCAGGGTCTTGCGCATGGTGTGTCTCCTTGTCTGAAACCGGTCGATACCGGATGAGCCCAGTCTAGGGCGATCAAGGTCAAGGGCGGTCAGGGCAAGGTAAAGCTTGAGTAAAGGGCGCGACTGAACGGATTTACTTAAACGCTGTAGTAGTAGCCGCGGCTCCGCAGCGCCAGAATGCGCTGGCGGCCATCGGCGTGCGGGCCGAGTTTTTTGCGCAGGTTGCTGACGTGCATATCCAGGCTGCGGTCATACAGGGTCAGTTTGCGGCCGAGGGCCAGTTGCGCCAGTTCTTGCTTGTCCACCGGTTCGCCTGGCTGTTGCAGCAACGCTTCGAGGATGCGGCTTTCCGAGAGGGTCAGCGCGATCTCCTGTTCGCCCAGGGTTACGCTGCCGCGGGCCTGGCTGTAGTGCAAATCCCCTAGGTCGAGCGGGTTGCTCGGCGTGGCCGGTAGGCTGCGACGTAATACAGCGCGCAAACGCGCGGTGAGCTCGCGCGGATCGCAGGGCTTGGCCAGGTAGTCGTCCGCGCCCAATTCCAGACCGAGAATCCGGTCCAGCGGTTCGCCACGGGCCGAGAGCATCAGTACCGGCAGCTCCGGGTGGTCGCTGCGCAACTGCTTGAGCAGCTCCAGGCCACTGCCGTCGGGCAGCATCACATCCAGCACCACCGCATCCGGGCTGTGCGTGGCGAGGGCGTTACGGGCACTGCTGCCGTCATGGCAGGCGCTGACCCGAAAGCCTTCCTGGGTCAGCCAGCTGCTCAGCAGTTCGCAGAGTTCGACATCGTCGTCGATTAACAGCAGATCATTCATGGGTCAGTTGAGCCATTCACGGCGTGAGCCACGACCACGGCGCAGCAGGGCGCCGATCAGCACGCCGAGCAAGCCAGCCCCGGCGCCTGTGGCGAACCACATCTGCTGTTCGCTGATCAAGGGTTGCGGTGCGCTGGCTTGAGCCTTTTTCAGCGCCAGCTTGAGGCGCTGGTTGTCCTGGCGCAGGCGCTGCAGTTGTGCCGTTTCACGTTCGTTGCTGGCGTGTTGCAGTTGCGCGCCGAGCGCCTCCCGCTGTGCTTCACTGAGCGCCAGGCGTTGCTCAAGGTCGTCGATTTGCGCCTGCGTCGAGCTGGCTTCTGCCAAGGGTGGTGGGCTTTCTTCGGCGTGGACTACGGCCGGCAAGCAGAGAGTCAAGAGCAGCAACAGCGGGCCTGAGCGCATTGGAACTCCTAT
>JAWWDH010000335.1:0-4047 GCA_033720015.1 Pseudomonas sp. | reverse complement strand
AGTTCGCGGTTGACGCCGCCCTCGGCAAAAAAGCCCAGGCACCAGCCGCCGAAGCGCGGATCAAGGAGCTCGGCTGGCAGTCGAAAAACGCCAAGCACCTGTGCCCTAAATGCACTAATAAGGAGGCTGAATGAAACGCGCATTGACTATCAGCCTGCTCGCTGCAGGCCTCGCCGGCTGCGCCACATCCACGCCGCAACTGGAAACCGAGCACACCTACCAGGTGGAATGGATTGGTGAACGCCCGCTGATCGACCGCAGCCACCTGACCATCACCTTCGGTGATGACGGCCGCGCCTACGGTAACGCAGGCTGCAACCACTGGTTTGCCGGCTATACGTTGACCGGTGACACGCTGAGTTTCAGCGCCGCCGGTAGCACACGGAAAATGTGCGCGCCGGCCCTGATGGAACAAGAAGCGCGCTTTCTCGAGAGCCTGAGCAAGGTGCAGCGCTGGGACTTCTCCCCTACTGAGCAGCTGCGTTTATGGCCAGCAGCAGGCAAGCCGCTGCGCCTGTGGTCAGAAGGTTAAACGCACAAACGCACAGTGCTGCAAATGCACGCGCCATTAAAAAGGGAGCCCGAAGGCTCCCTTTTTTGTTGCCGCTGAACCTCAGTGAATGATCTGACTGAGGAACAGTTGGGTCCGCTCGTTCTGCGGGTTGCTGAAGAAGGCCTCCGGCTCGTTTTCCTCAACGATCTCGCCTTTGTCGAGGAAAATCACCCGGTTCGCCACGGTGCGGGCAAAACCCATCTCGTGGGTTACGCAAAGCATGGTCATGCCGTCTTCAGCCAGGCCGACCATGGTATCCAGTACTTCCTTGACCATCTCCGGGTCGAGGGCCGAGGTCGGCTCGTCGAACAGCATGATCTTCGGCTTCATGCACAGCGCACGGGCAATCGCCACGCGCTGCTGCTGGCCACCGGAGAGCTGTCCCGGGTACTTGTGGGCCTGCTCTGGAATGCGAACACGCTCCAGGTAATGCATGGCCACTTCCTCGGCTTCACGCTTGGGCATCTTGCGCACCCACATGGGCGCCAGGGTGCAGTTCTGCAGCACGGTGAGGTGCGGAAACAGGTTGAAGTGCTGGAACACCATGCCCACTTCACGGCGCACGGCCTCGATGTGCTTGAGGTCGTGGGTCAGTTCGGTGCCATCGATGACGATGCGCCCCTGCTGGTGCTCTTCCAAACGGTTAAGGCAGCGAATCGCGGTGGACTTGCCGGAACCGGACGGACCGCAAAGCACGATGCGCTCGCCTTGCTGCACGCTCAGGTTGATGTCCTTGAGCACGTGGAACTGGCCGTACCACTTGTGCACACCTTCCATGAGGATCGTCGGCTCGGCGTTGGCTTGTTTAATTGCTTCAGGCATTGAAAGGTCTCCTAACGCTTATGGCCGGTGTCCAGCTTGCGCTCCAGGTGCATGGAGTAGCGGGACATACCAAAACAGAAAATCCAGAAAATCAGCGCAGCGAACACATAGCCCTCAGTGGCCATGCCCAGCCAAGCCGGATCGGTGGTGGCTTGCTTGATGCTGTTGAGCAGGTCGAACAGACCGATGATGATCACCAGGCTGGTGTCCTTAAACAGACCAATAAAGGTGTTAACGATGCCGGGGATCACCAGCTTCAAGGCTTGCGGCAGAATCACCAGGCCCATCGTCCGCCAATACCCCAGGCCCATGGCCGCAGCGGCCTCATACTGGCCTTTGGGAATTGCCTGCAAGCCACCACGCACCACTTCGGCGACGTAGGCCGACTGGAACAGAATCACCCCGATCAACGCCCGCATCAGTTTGTCGAAGCTCATGCCTTCCGGGAGGAATAACGGCAGCATCACCGAGGACATAAACAGCACGGTGATCAAGGGTACGCCGCGCCAGAACTCGATAAAGGTCACGCAGATAACCCGAATCGCCGGCATATCCGAACGTCGCCCCAGCGCCAGAGCAATACCCAGTGGCATGGCGCCAGAAATGCCGACGGCAGCAATCACCAGGGTCAGCATCAAGCCACCCCAACGGCTGGTCGACACAGTCGACAGACCGAAGAAACCACCGTGCAGCAGCCAATACGCCACCAGCGGATAGACCACCAGGAAAACCAGGCCATAGAGAGCTTTACGTGGCATTTGCGGGATGAACAACGGCGCAGCGCCAATTACCGCCAGCCACATAGTCAGGTCAACGCGCCAGCGCAGTTCGGTCGGGTAAAAGCCGTACATGAACTGACCGAAGCGCTGCTGCACAAACACCCAGCAGGCCCCGCCGCTGGTGCAGTCTTCGCGGGTAGTGCCGGTCCAGTCAGCATCAATCAAGGCCCACTGGATCAGTGGCGGTACAGTCAGCCAGACCAAATAGGCCGCGAACAGCGTCAACAGTGTATTGAACCAGCTGGAAAACAGGTTGGCACGCAGCCAACCGACCGCACCGACGCTCAACGCGGGTGGCGGCTGATCAGGTTTGAAGGTATGAGTTTGCATGGCTGCTCCTTACCGCTCGATCAGCGCAATGCGCTTGTTGTACCAGTTCATCAGCATGGAAATACTGATACTGATCGCCAGGTAAACGCTCATGGTGATGGCAATCACCTCGATGGCTTGCCCGGTCTGGTTGAGTACCGTGCCGGCGAACAACGAAACCATATCCGGATAGCCGATACCGGCAGCCAGCGAGGAGTTCTTGGCCAGGTTCAGGTATTGGCTGGTCAACGGCGGAATAATCACCCGCAACGCCTGCGGAATGATCACCAGACGCAAGGTCTTGCCCGCAGGCAGACCCAATGAGCGTGCAGCCTCAGTCTGACCGTGACTAACCGCCTGGATCCCAGAGCGCACGTTCTCGGCGATAAAAGCGGCGGTGTAGATGGTCAGCGCCAATGTCAGCGCCATCAACTCAGGAATCAGCACCCAGCCGCCCGTGAAGTTGAAGCCCTTGAGCGCCGGCATGCTCCACTGCAGCGGATCCCCCCCGAGCAGGATCGCCAGCCCTGGCAGCCCGAGCAACAGCGGGATTGCGCCCAGAGACACCGGGAACAACCGGCCGGTGGCCTCAAACCGTGCCTTCGACCAACGCGACAGCAGCAGCGCAGCAATGATCGCCACAATCACCGCGCCGGCAAACAGAGCGAAGTTGTCCCCCGGGCTTGGCGCCGGCATATACAGGCCACGGCTGTTGAGGAAAAACGTCTCGGCCACTCCCATACTTTGCCGCGGTCCAGGAAGGGAGAGCATCACCGCGAAGTACCAGAAGAAAATTTGCAGCAGCGGCGGGATATTACGGAAGATCTCGATGTACACGGTTGCCAGCTTGCTGAGCAACCAATTGGGCGACAACCGCGCCACGCCTAGCAGGAAACCCAATAGCGTTGCCAGGACAATACCAATCACCGACACCAGCAAGGTGTTGAGCAGGCCCACCACGAAAACACGCCCATAGGAGTTGCTTTCGTCGTAGTCGATCAGGTGCTGGGCGATGCCGAAGCCGGCGCTGTTATTGAGAAAGGAAAACCCTGAGGTAATCCCGCGCTTCTCCAGGTTGGTCTGGGTGTTGTCAAACAGGAACCAACCGAGCGCCACAACGGCGATAACGGCAAGAATTTGAAATAGCCAGGCACGCGCCTTGGGGTCGGTCCAGACCGATCCACCGGGTCGTGGGGCATTCACAGTGGTTTGCATAGGAGCCCTCTTGGAACCTGCATGCCCGCGTCGGCGGGCATGCAGTTCACATCAATCAGAACAATGCCAGCCACTCAGGGCGAGTGGCTGGCAGCGGACGGTCAGCGCACTGGCGGTGCGTACTGCAGACCACCCTTGTTCCATAGGGCGTTGAGGCCACGTTCGATCTTCAGCTGACTGCCGACACCAACGTTGCGCTCAAAGCTTTCGCCGTAGTTACCGACTTGCTTAACGATCTTCACGGCCCAGTCTTTCGGCAGTTTCAGATCTTTACCAAACTCACCTTCAGCACCGAGCAGACGCGCTACGTCGGGGTTTTTGGTGGATTTGGCTTGTTCTTCGACGTTCGCTGAAGTGATGCCCAGCTCT
>JAWWDH010000334.1:0-4057 GCA_033720015.1 Pseudomonas sp. | reverse complement strand
CGTTGGAATCAGCGTTTTCAGGACGGTCACGACGCTCACGGCGCTCACTGCGGTTTTCTTCGGCCTTGAGCATCTCGGACTGGTCGATAACGGCCTCGTCGCGACGGATGACCAGGTTACGGATCACAGCATCGTTGTAACGGAAGTTGTCTTCCAGCTCAGCCAGGGCTTTGCCAGTGCACTCAACGTTAAGCATCACGTAGTGAGCCTTGTGGACGTTGTTGATGGCGTAAGCCAGCTGACGACGACCCCAATCTTCCAGGCGATGAATCTTGCCGCCGTCTTCTTCGATCAGCTTGGTGTAACGCTCAACCATGCCGCCGACTTGCTCGCTCTGGTCCGGGTGAACCAGAAAGATGATTTCGTAATGACGCATAAATGCTCCTTACGGGTTGTAGCCTGCCGCGAAATGCGGTCAGGCAAGGAGTGAATTTCACTTGTTTGTCTTGCAGAAACAGAAAGGCGCGAACACGCCTGCCGTTGCGGCAAGGGGCAACATTCTAGTGAAGCCCCCTGCCACACGCAAGACGAACTGGTGATTATTTGAACAACTAAGCGTCAGCGAGCAAAGCAAGCTGCCGACCACTCAAGCATGCCGAGCGCCGCTCAGCGCCCGGCACAGGCATTACTTCTTCTTGCCGCCAGCCTTGCGCTGACGCAATGCCTCAAACAGGCAAACACCGGTCGCCACCGAGACGTTGAGACTGCTGACGCTACCCGCCATCGGCAACTTGACCAGATAATCGCAATGCTCACGGGTCAAACGGCGCATGCCCTTGCCCTCTGCGCCCATGATCAGCACGGTCGGCCCGGTCAGGTCATGCTCGTAGAGCTCCATCTCCGCCTCGCCAGCCGTGCCGACAACCCACAGGCCACGCTGCTGGAGTTTCTCCAGGCTGCGCGCCAGGTTGGTCACCGCCACCAAGGGAATCACCTCGGCGGCACCGCAGGCCACCTTACGCACAGTGGCATTGAGCGTGGCGGACTTGTCCTTCGGCACGATCACCGCCAACGCACCGGCGGCATCGGCAGTACGCAGACAGGCACCAAGGTTATGCGGATCAGTCACACCGTCGAGCACCAACAACAACGGCGCGCCTTCGGTGCGGTCAAGCAACTCATCGAGCATTGCCTCACCCCAGACCTGGCTAGGACTGACTTCCGCCACCACGCCCTGATGCACGCCCTCGACCCAAGAGTCCATTTCGCGGCGCTCGCACTGCCCCACGGCAACCCGCGCATCCGCCGCCAGCACCAGGAGAACCTGCACTCGCGGGTCATTGCGCCCCTCGGCCAGCCAGACCTGCTTGACCCGCTTCGGGTGATGTCGCAATAGCGCCTCTACGGCATGCACACCGTAGATCTTTTCCAGCTGACTCATGACTTCGCCTTACGCTTGCGCGGCCCAGCAGAGCTCGGCGCGCCACCGGTAGCGCCGCCCTTGCGATGCGCGCCAGACTTGCCCGACTTACCGACTGCCTCACCCTTAGGCGAGCCCTTGCCGGACTTGCCCTTCGAATCACTCAGCAGCGACTTTTTCAGCGCGCGACTCTTGTCTACATCAGAGCCCGCGGGCGCTTTACGCTCACCACGACGACCCGCTTTGCCTGCAGCCGACTCAAAACCACCGCGCCGCGCACCGGTAGGTGCTGCAACTTTGTCTTCGGCCAGCTCGAAATCGATCTTGCGCTCATCAAGGTCGACGCGCATGACCTTAACTTCGATGCTATCGCCCAGGCGGAAACTACGACCGCTGCGCTCACCCGCCAAACGGTGATGCACGGGATCGAAGTGGTAGTAATCGCCCGGCAAGGCCGTGACATGCACCAGCCCTTCGACGTAGATGTCTTTCAACTCGACGAACAGACCGAACCCCGTAACGGCGGTAATCACACCCGGAAAGGTCTCGCCGACGCGGTCTTTCATGAACTCGCACTTGAGCCAGTTCACCACATCGCGAGTCGCCTCATCGGCACGACGCTCGGACATCGAGCACTGCTCGCCGAGCTGCTCGAGAATCGCCTCATCGTAGGGATAAATACGCGCACGCGGCATGGTCGCCGCACCCGCACGCTTAACATGCGGGGTATCGAGCTTCGAGCGCACTACGCTACGAATCGCCCGATGGATCAACAGGTCAGGGTAGCGACGAATCGGCGACGTGAAGTGCGCATAGGCCTCGTAATTCAGGCCGAAGTGCCCCTGATTGTCAGCGCTATAAACCGCCTGACTGAGCGAGCGCAGCATCACGGTCTGGATCAGGTGGTAATCCGCACGCCCGCGAATGCTTTCCAGCAATTGCTGATAGTCCTTCGGCGTCGGGCCGTCTTTGGACTTGCCACGATGCAGCGACAGACCCAGCTCGGTGAGGAACGCTTTGAGCTTTTCGACACGCTCTGGCGGCGGACCGTCATGCACGCGATACAAGGCCGGGATTTCATGCTTCTGCATAAACGCCGCAGTGGCGACGTTGGCGGCCAGCATGCACTCTTCGATCAACTTGTGCGCATCGTTGCGCTGAGTTGGGCAGATATCCGAGATCTTGCGGTCCGCACCGAAGATGATCCGGGTTTCCTGGGTCTCAAAATCGATGGCGCCACGCTCATGTCGCGCCGCCAACAACACCTGATACAGCGAGTAGAGCTGCTTAAGATGCGGCACTACTTCTTTGTACTCGCCACGCAGGGCTTTGCCTTCCGCGCTTTTCGGCTGCTCAAGCATGGCGCTGACCTTGTTGTAGGTCAGACGTGCATGGGAATGGATCACCGCCTCATAGAACTGATAGTCGGTCATCTTGCCGGTTTTCGAGAGGGTGATCTCGCACACCATCGCCAGGCGATCGACATGCGGATTCAGCGAGCACAAACCGTTGGACAACTCTTCCGGCAGCATCGGGATAACCCGCTCAGGGAAGTACACCGAGTTGCCGCGCACCTGCGCCTCGGCATCCAGCGCCGAATCGATTTTCACATAATGAGAAACGTCAGCGATGGCGACATAGAGCTTCCAGCCGCCGGAGAACAAGCGCCAGTTACTGCCGTTTTTCTCGCAATACACCGCATCATCGAAGTCACGGGCATCCTCACCGTCGATGGTGACGAACGGCAGGTGACGCAGGTCAACACGCTTTTCTTTGTCTTTTTCGTCGACTTCTGGCTTGAGCTTGCTCGCTTCCTTCACCACGGCCTCAGGCCAGACGTGAGGAATATCGTAGCTGCGCAGGGCAACATCGATTTCCATGCCCGGAGCCATGTAGTTGCCAACAACTTCAACCACATCCCCTTGTGGCTGGAAGCGCGTAGTCGGCCAGTGGGTGATTTTCACCTCCACAAACTGACCTTGCTTGGCACCCGCGTTACGCCCCGGCGTCACCAACACTTCTTGCTGGATCTTCGGGTTATCGGCGACAACAAAGCCGACGTCACTTTCTTCGTAGTAACGACCGACGATGCTTTCATGGGCGCGGAAGATCACTTCCACCACCGCACCCTCACGACGACCGCGACGATCGAGGCCGGAAACCCGCGCCAATGCACGGTCGCCATCGAACACCAGGCGCATCTGCGCAGGACTCAGAAACAGGTCATCACTGCCGTCATCCGGCACCAGAAAACCAAAACCATCGCGATGCCCACTGACGCGACCCAGAATCAGGTCGAGCTTATCGACCGGGGCATAGGTGCCACGACGGGTATAAATCAGCTGACCATCACGCTCCATCGCGCGCAGACGACGGCGCAAGGCTTCCAGCTGGTCATCTGTGCTCAGGGCAAATTCAGCAGCCAGCTCTTCGCGAGCAGCAGGAGAGCCACGCTCATCCAAGTGCTGCAAAATCAGCTCACGACTAGGGATGGGGTTTTCGTATTTTTCCGCTTCACGAGCGGCCTCGGGATCGAGGGATTGCCAATCGGCCATTAGAGGTAATTCACCTTATCTACACAAATTCGGTTTGCCATGTGCCTATTGAAGCGCGAAACCACTGTCCAGGTCAGCACAGCACACAGAATAAAATATTTTAACTACAGGGGTTTACAAGTAAAAACTCGATCCGTATTAT
>JAWWDH010000333.1:0-4062 GCA_033720015.1 Pseudomonas sp. | reverse complement strand
CGGCGTTTAGCGGCGAGTTGAGTGCGGCGGGTTATTTGGCTGCCGAGCACATTGCGGTGACGTCACGGCGGCGCGGTATCTGCGTGGAAGACCTGGCGTTAGCGCGGCAGGGCTTGGCGCGACAGGTGCGGCAACGCTGCCAGCATTACCTGTCGGCGGCTTTGCTGGTGGCGCAGAGTGAGTGGTTGCTGACCATGCCAAGGCGTTACGCCGAGCTGATCAATGCCGGCTTGCCCAATCGGCTGCTGGATTTGCCGCTGGCGCTGGCGCCGGTGAACCTGAATCTCTATTGGTCGATGCAGGTGGAGAGCCAGGCGGGGCATGCTTGGTTGCGTGAGCAGATGTTGGCGTTGGCCGGCCGTCGCTCGGCGGCGGCAGTTTAGCTGCGCCGCTCAACGATATAGCGGGCCAGCTCACGCAGCGGCTCAGCGGCCTGGTCGAACGGGCGCAAGGCATACAGGGCTTGGTCGCGTAGCTCCAGAGCATAGGCTTTGGCCGCGTCGAGGCCGAGCAGGGCCGGGTAGGTGGGCTTGTCGTGGGCTTGGTCCTTGCCTTGGGTTTTGCCCAGGGTGGCGGTGTCACTTTCCACGTCGAGGATGTCGTCCTGTACCTGAAACGCCAGGCCGATGGCGCGGGCGTAGGCATGCAGGGCTTTCAGGGCATGCTCATCGGCTTGCCCACTGGCCAGAGCACCGAGCTGTACGCTGGCTTCGATCAGTGCGCCGGTCTTGTGCCGGTGCATGGTTTCCAGGGCGTTCTGGTCGAGCTGCTGGCCCACTGAGCCGAGGTCGATGGCCTGGCCGCCGACCATCCCGGCCGGCCCGGCGGCACGCGCCAGGGTGCTGAGCATCGCCAGGCGCAGTTCGGCGCTGTGCGGGTTATGCGTGGCGTCGGCGAGTACCTCGAATGCCAGACTCTGCAGGCCGTCGCCAGCGAGAATCGCGCAGGCTTCATCGAACGCTTTATGAGTGGTCGGCTGGCCGCGGCGCAGGTCGTCATCGTCCATCGCCGGCAGGTCGTCGTGCACCAGCGAATAGGCGTGGATCAGCTCTACCGCGCAGGCCGCCGCATTGGCGCGTTCCGGCGTGCCACCGAGGGCTTCGCAGGCCGCGTAGGTGAGCAGCGGACGCACCCGTTTACCGCCATTGAACAGGCTGTAACGCATGGCCGCGTACAGGCGCTGCAGTTCCGGGCGGGGGCTGCCCAGAAGGCTTTCGAGTGCAGTGTCGACGCGGCTCTGGCAGCTGCGCTGGTACGCGGCAATCATGCCTGCTGGTCCGCGTCGAAGGGGGCTTCCTCCAGCTCGCCGTCGCGCTCCATGAGGATTTGCACTTTCTGTTCGGCCTGAGCTAGGGCGCTCTGGCAGTCGCGGGTCAGGCGCACGCCTTGCTCGAAGGCGGTCAGCGAGTCTTCCAGCGATAGCTCGCCGTTTTCCAGGCGCTCGACCAGGCTTTGCAGATCGGTCAGGGATTGCTCGAAGTCGAGCGCGGCTTTTTTGCGGGCGGCCATGGCGAATTTCTCGGGGTAGAACGGAGGAATTGGAACCGGCGCGACACTAGCAGAGCAGGACCGTGCGGGCAAATTAGCCGGCTGTATGTCAGCTATGTGACCGTACGATGGCGCATGCAGTAGAGGGTATGTTGGTGCTGAGCGCAGCGAAATTCAAAAGGCATTTGTATGTCTTGTTAGGGGCGAGCTGAACGCCAGTTGGCGTGGGCGATATTCCGACCCTGTAGGGCGACAGGGCATTTAATTGTCGTTATGGTTAGGCGCAAACACCCTGACCCCCTTTTCCTCAATAGCTAAAAGTAAGGACTTGAGATGTCGATGAAGATGCGAGCAGCAGGCGGTTTATTCACCATGACTGTTGGCCTGTTGATGAGCGGATGCGCGCAGACTGCCAGTACGCCAATCGAGGCTGCAAACGACTCATCCAAGCAGGAAAAGCGCGCCTATATCGGGCGCGCCCAAGACCTGTACGATCTGTCGCCGCTGTATCAGCCTGACACTTACCGCAATATGGATCAGCTGTATTTCACCCGCGATGTTGCGCGAGGAGAGCAGGTATACCCGTTACCGCAGAAGCCAAATATTGACGTCACCTATCAAGCTGACGGAGCCAAGCAAACGGCTGATGACTTTATGCGCCGCAACCATGTGGGCGGGGTATTGATCATCAAAGACGGCAATGTAGTGCTGGAAAAATATGGCCTGGGTAACGACGCCGATAGCCGTTGGACGTCATTCAGTGTGGTTAAGTCGATCTCGTCGACCTTGGTTGGTGCGGCCGTGCAGCAAGGTCATATCAATGTTAAAGCGCCAATAACGCAGTACCTGCCCGCGCTTAAGGGTGGTGCTTATGACGGCGTTACTGTGGAGCAGGTGTTGCGCATGAGCTCTGGCGCAGACTGGAATGAAACTTACCGTGATCCTGCGTCTGATCGGCGCAAAATGTTCGAGCTGCAACTGTCGAACACGCCGGGTGCATTGGTTAAGCAGCTGAGCCAACTTAAGCGCAAATCGACGCCCGGAACTGTTTTCAAATACAGCACTGGCGAGTCGCACTTGCAGAGCGAGTTGATTCGCGCCGCGACGGGCATGACCACCAGCGATTACTTGTCCGACCGTATCTGGGCGCGCATGGGCATGGAGCAGCCGGCTTACTGGCAGCTGGATGCACAAGCCGGCCAAGAAATCGGCAGCAGTGGTTTTTCTGCAACGCTGAAAGATTACGGGCGTTTCGGCCAGTTCATTCTTAATGATGGCGTTATCGACGGGGAGCGTATTCTGCCTAAGGGCTGGATGGATAAAGCCACCGAGGTAGACCCTGCGTCCTACCTAGCGCCGGGCAAGTTGTATGGCGGTGATTACATCCTCGGTTATGGCTACCAGTGGTGGCTGTTCCCTACTGGCAAAGCCGCGCGCGACCAGCATGATGGCGCCTTTGAAGCGCAGGGTATCTTCGGCCAGTTTGTCTACGTTAACCGCAAGGAAAACGTTGTAGCAGTGGTCTGGAGTGCATGGCCAGAGCCGGAGATGGACAAGCGGGAGATGGAAACTTACGACTTTATCGCGGCCGCGATTAAAGCCTTGAAGTAAACCCGTCACCACTGGCAGGTGAAACACCAAAAGGGGCAGGTCGTGAGACCTGCCCCTTTTTATTGCGCCGCGCTTGGGTGCGGAAGCGTTGCAGCTTGCTGCGGCGGTCAGCCGATCACGCCATAACCACTCGCCATCAGCACCGCGAGCAATGGGATAACCAGCAGCAACAGCAGTTCCAGGCGAATCACTAGGATCACCAGGCGGCCCTGGCTTGCGCTGACCTGCGGTACATCGCCGGCCTTGAGGCTGTTACGCCAGTTGAGGAAGACGAAGGTCGGCACCACGGAAATCAATCCGACCAGAATAAACAGGCCGACTTTGGCGTGAAACAGGCTGTTGCCCAGGTAGTAGTCCAGGCCCTTGCCGTACACGAGCACGCGGGCCAGGCCGCTAAACAGCACCACGCCGGCGCAGATGCCGTAAGCGATATCGGTGATGATCAGGTTGCGTGCGCGGCGCAGATCGAGTGGCAGTTTGAATTGCACGTGCTCGATACTGAGCAGGGCGAACAGCAGGAAAATCGACAGGTAGTGCAGGTAGGCTGCAAGCGCTTGGCCCATCGTGGCGGTCCTTAACTGGCAAGACTAGTGGGCGAGTTCTACCCGGTTACGGCCGTTACCCTTGGCCTGATAAAGCGCTTGGTCGGCGCGGTTTAGGGTGTCGCTGGGAACTTCCTGGCTCGCACGCAGGGCGGCGCCGATGCTGATAGTCAGGTTGAGCTCTTGGCTGTCGATAGTCAGCAGCGTATCGCTCATGGCGCTGCGAATGCGCTCGGCAATCAGCAGCAGTTCTTGCGGGTCATGCACCTGCAGCAACACCACGAATTCCTCGCCGCCGCTGCGGGTCACCACATCCTGCGGGCGTACTGCGGCGCTGATGCGCCGTGCAGCTTCCCAGAGCGCCTTATCGCCGGCGGCATGACCGTGGCTGTCGTTGACCTCCTTGAAGTAATCCAGGTCG
>JAWWDH010000332.1:0-4065 GCA_033720015.1 Pseudomonas sp. | reverse complement strand
CGTTCTGGACCAAGGTGCTGCAGCCATTGGTGACGGCAGCCCTGGTGCTGATGGCGATCTCCTTTATCTTCGGTCCATTGCGCTCGGTGACCCTGGGGCAGCGGGTGTTTACCGGCGTGCTGGTAGGCTTCGTGTTCAAGATCAGCCAGGACCTGCTCGGGCCATCGAGCCTGGTGTTTGGTTTCTCGCCGCTGCTGGCGGTGTTGACCCCAGCCGGTGTCTGCGCATTGGCGGGGATGTTCTTGCTACGTCGCGCCGGTTACTCAGGCGAAAAAAAGCCGGCGTGCACAGTGGGTGCACGCCAGCTTTTTTATAGCTTGCCATCCATGGCAGCGACCCTTCGGGCCGTCGCTGCGCGACGTTAAAAATGGCTCCCGGCCATTTTTTATGCCTGCGGTTTACTTCTTGTGAATATTCTTCGGCAGTTGAATGACTTGGCTGTCCGAATAGATGTCATGCCAGCTGCGCTTTTGTTTGTCCCAGAGCATCCAGAGAAAGCCCAAACCGAGCAACAGCCAGGAGCCAATGGCGACAAGGAAGCGCAGCAGTGCCTGCCACAGGCTGACAGCTGAGCCGTCGCTGTTTTGAATACGCAGGCCCCAAACCTGCATGCCCAGGGTCTGGCCGCTGTGGGTCCAAAACTTGGCGAAGAAGCCGAACAGGCTTAGTAACAACAGGGTCGAGAGCAGGGGGTCGCCATCCAGTGCGCCGGCATCGGACATTTGCTTGAGCTGCGCCTCGCCATAGAAACCCATCAGGATCAGTTTGTAGATAAAGGTCACCACGATCAGCAGCGCGATGCACAGCAGGGCGTCATAAAACATGGCGGCGAGACGGCGGAGCAGTCCGGCGCTGGGAAATTCACCCTGCGGGCGCAGCAGGTGTTTCGGCATGATGGGCTCTTTACTCTGTAGGCTGGTGGAATGGGCGCTAACAATGCGGCATCAACGGGCAATAAAAAACCCCTGATGCTGCCATCAGGGGTTCTTCAAGGTGGCAGGATTATTCCTGAACTTGAACTTCGTCAGCCTGCATGCCTTTCTGGCCTTGCACGGCGATAAAGCTGACCTTCTGGCCCTCTTTCAGGCTCTTGAAGCCGTTGCTCTGAATCGAGCGGAAATGCACGAACAGATCCGGACCGCTTTCAGGGCTGATAAAACCAAAACCTTTCTCGTCGTTAAACCATTTGACGATACCGTTCTGACGATTCGACATAGTGTATTTCCTTGAACCTAGAGTTGATGACAGCCGCTACTCGTGATGAGGGGCTGATACTGGTTGCAAGGCGGTATGCGAGGTTGAGCTGGCTGTAGCGGATCTTATTGATCGACTGCGCCTGGCCACGATTTTCGGCGACCCATGCAAACACAGTGGGGAAACTCTACGCCAACACTCAGGTGCATGCCAAGCCCCGCCAGGGTATGCAAATACAGGCATTGAGCGCGCTTTTGTACGGCCATCAGTAAGCGTTTGCGTACGTCGAGGGCGTTTCTAAGGCGACGTCGCAGTGCTGTTATGGCGCGCCAGCGCTTTGTTGCACGAAAAGAAGCCGTCTTCAATAATGCTCAGCACTAGAACATCTATCGGAGCATTAAGACGATCTTCATTGTCGTCGGTTATTCGGCTTGCCAGTGTGTTCGGCATTCCGAGGGTGTAAAGGTCGGAGCCTAGCCGAAGAGTAAAACCTTTTATGCCCATCGTTACGCCTCCTAGGCGTTCCCCATCCTGAATAGATCGACTGGTCAGGCGGGTGGGTGCCCGCTTTTCTCCCCGCCGGGATAGGCCAGTCAAAACCGTTAAGCCTTGCGCTTGATGCTCACCGCGTTAGCACCGGCGCACAGGGCGTCTAGTGAGTCTGCCCATGCTTGCATCATTTCCCTGCGCTGCTCCAGGTAGGCGGCGTGGTTGTAGGTGTCGCGTATTTCGTCGTCGTCACCATGGGCTAGTTGGCGTTCGATCCAATCGCGGTTGTAGCCGCGCCCATTAAGTTCGGTGCTCAGCAGGTGGCGGAAGCCGTGGCCGGTCTGTCGTCCTTTATACCCGACGTCTGCCAATGCCTTGTTGACGGTGTTTTCGCTCATTGGCCGGTTGGTGTTGTTGCGGCCTGCAAACACCAGCGCATATTGCCCTGTTACCTCTTGGAGCTGGCGCAGGATGGCCACAGCTTGGCGTGGCAGTGGTACCTGATGACCGCGGCGGGCTTTCATGCGCTCTTTCGGAATCGTCCAAGTGGCGGCCTCTAGATCAAACTCAGCCCATGGCGCGGCGCGTAACTCACCAGGACGCACGGCAGTGAGCACGAGCAGGCGGACGGCGTGACGGGTCAGGACGTTGATATTGGCGGCTTCGATCTTGCCCAGTAATTCAGGCAACTCGGCAAAGGTGACGTGCGGGTGGTGTCGGGTTGCCGGGGCGTGGGCCGCGATCACGTCCAGGTCAGTTGCCGGGTTTGCCTCCACTGCTCCTTGTGCCAAACCAAAGCGAAAAATCTGGCTTAGCCATTGGCGGGTTTTCTTGGCGACGTTGTGCGCGCCTCGCGATTCGATCTTGCGAATAAGCGCGACTAGCTCAGGGCGGGTAATGGCTTGGGCGGGGCGATGGCCGAGGGCGGGCAGTAAGTCTGACTCTAAATAGGCTGAGACTTTATCGGCGGTGGACTTTGCCCAGCGTGGCGAGCGGTAAACGTGCCATTCGCGCGCCAGTGTCTCGAATGACAACGCCTCAAGCGCTTGCGCTTGTTTGCTGGCTTTTCGCTCTACGCCGGGGTCGGTGCCTTCGTCCAGCAGTAGGCGGGCGTCGTCACGTTTGCGGCGGGCGGTGGCCAGCGGCACGGCAGGGTATGCGCCAAGGGAGAGCATTTTAGCTTTGCCGTTAAAACGGTAGCGGTAGCGCCACAGCTTAGAGCCGGTCGGTGCAACTTCCAGGCACAGACCATTGCTGTCGGCCAGGCGATACAGCTTGTCTTTGGCTTTGGCTGTTTTTATGGCGGAATCGGTCAGCGGCATGGTGCCCGCGTGTGAGCCACGCCAGCCGGAGTTCTATGGCTCAGGTGTGAGTAGATTTTTAGACCAAACTCAATCTGCTCACAAATCTACTCACAATCCTCTGGGCTTACAAGGAATGGGTAGGGAGCTGCGGGCAATAAAAAACCGGCTCATAGGCCGGTTTTCTAGGGGTTCAGGCCGTTTCGGTACGTCCTGATAAATTTAAATGGTGCCCGGGGAGACTATAACTAATATCTAAAGCTGTTGATTTTTATGGTTTTAATTTGGTTCGTTTGTTTGTCATGCCCCCAAATATGCCCCCAAAAAATAAAGTGCCCGCCTTTTTGAATCAATTTATTGCCGAGCAATGCCGAGCCCTATCAGTGAGTGGCGCATGTCATTTTTCTGCCTGAGGTAGGCACGCCTTTCTATGGTTCAGCGCTTTGAGTGCGCATGAGCACCTTGATCAACTCGATAGCCAGGTCTCGATTGGCTGGCGTCAGGGTCTGAAAGTGGCGGCGCATTAGGATGACCTCGTTCGCGTAATCCGTGTGATCTTCCTGCATAAGCTTTTCGCTGGACTTGGAGTCGCTTTCTGCAATGGCATACAGCTCCGACATGCGGATGCTGAGTGCCTGGGCAATCTTGTGCAGCAGGTCTAGCGAGGGCAGGTGCTGGTCGCGCTCAATCTTCGAGAGGTTGCCTGCATAAGTGTCCGCATCGAAAGCTACTTGCTCAAGCGTTAGCCCGCGCTCAAGTCGAATTTTTCTGATAGCTACGCCAATTTTCATTCCCTGATTTTGTTGGGAGTTTTCCTGTGCAACAAAGTTGTGCAGGAAAAATTAGCGACCATTAAATTTCTCTGTGAGAACATTCTGGGCTTTGCCGTTTGCTCCTGATGCAAATGGACCTAGCCAGATGATCCAAGGGAAGGAATGCAGTTGTGATCGACAAACTCACTGTTGACGCCATTCGGGCGCGTGCAGCCAAGCTGGCCAAGCGTTTTGAGGGTGTTTCGTCCGAGAAGCAGCATGACCAGAATTTCATGCGTGCTTTCTGCGAGGTCTTTGGGGTCGATCCG
>JAWWDH010000331.1:0-4093 GCA_033720015.1 Pseudomonas sp. | reverse complement strand
GCGCGATGCCCAGGGTGTTCAATGGGATGTCGAGCTGGATGCTACCAACGCTCAAGTGCTGAAGAACCAACGAGACGATTGATGAACACCACTGCTTGGCTTGCCCGCGCATTCCTGGCCTGCCTGCTGCTGACGCTGACGTTCAGCAGCAGCGCGCGTGACCTGGATCAGGATGAAGCATTACGTCTGCGCCGCGAGGGGCTGATCATGCCCCTCGAGCAGTTGTTGCAGATGGCCTTGAAGCCTCACCCCGGTGCGGTTCTGCTGGAAGTCGAGCTGGAAGAAGAGGACGGCGTACTGGTTTATGAAGTCGAACTGGTGACCGAGCAAGGCATCGTGCGTGAGCTGGAGTTGCACGCCAGCACCGGCGAAGTGCTCAAGGACGAGGTGGAAGACTGAATGCGCCTACTGCTGGTTGAAGACCATGTACCCCTGGCCGATGAGCTGCTCGCCGGCTTGACCCGCCAGGGGTATGCGGTGGACTGGTTGGCCGATGGCCGTGATGCCGCCTACCAGGGCGCGACCGAGCCCTACGACCTGATCATTCTCGACCTCGGCTTGCCTGGCAAACCGGGGCTTGAGGTGTTACAGGAGTGGCGCGCTGGCGGCCTGAGTACCCCTGTGCTGATCCTTACCGCGCGCGGGTCCTGGGCTGAGCGTATCGAAGGCCTCAAGGCTGGCGCGGATGACTATCTGAGCAAACCCTTTCACCCAGAAGAGCTGCAACTGCGCATCCAGTCCTTGCTGCGCCGCGCCCGTGGCCTGGCCAATCAGCCACAACTGGAAGCAGCGGGTTTGCAGCTGGATGAAGGGCGGCAAACAGTCAAACGCAATGATGAAGAGGTGCAGCTGACAGCGGCCGAGTTTCGCTTGTTGCGCTATTTCATGCTGCATGCCGGGCAGTTGCTGTCGAAGAGCCACCTGGCGGAGCACCTGTATGACGGCGAGAGCGAACGCGACTCGAATGTCATCGAAGTTCACGTCAATCACCTGCGACGCAAACTGGGGCGCGAGATCATCGAAACCCGCCGCGGTCAGGGTTATCGCTTCAGCGGGGATGCTGCTTGAGGTCGATTCAGCGGCGTCTGAGCCTGGGGCTGATCAGCGTACTGCTGGTTATCGGTCTGCTGCTGGCGCAAAGCAGCCTCTGGCTGTTCGATCGCAGCCTGCGCAGTTACTTGCAGACAACCCTGCAGGATGAAACGCAGACCTTGCTAGGCGCCGTGGTGCGTGGCCCCAACGGCCTGCAGCTGGATGAGCGACGCCTCAGTGCGGCGTTCAAACGGCCGTATTCCGGCCTGTATTTTCGTATCGACCTTGGCGAGCAAACCTGGCGTTCGCGCTCCCTCTGGGACCGCAACCTGCGTCCGGTTGAAGAGGCCGGTTTGCAGGACGCGCTGAGCGACGGGCCACAAGGCCAGCAGTGGCTGGTGTACCGCGCCGACTACCAGCGTTATGGCCAGCCCATCGTGATTCACGTGGCGCGCGATTACACGCCGATACTCAACAGTTTCAGCCAGGTGCAGAAGATTGTCCTGGGTTTGGGGATTACCGCCCTGGTGCTGATTCTGTTGCTGCAACGGCTGATCGTCAGCCGTGCGTTGCGCCCGCTGGAGCAGACCCGCCGGCAGCTGATGCAGCTGCAGCAGGGCCAGCGCAGTCAGCTGGACCAGCAAGTGCCGCTGGAACTCGAACCGTTGGTGGCGCAGATCAACCACTTGCTGGCGCACACTGAAGACATCCTCAAACGCTCACGCAACGCCCTGGGCAACCTCGGCCATGCGCTGAAAACGCCGCTGGCGGTGCTGGTCAGCCTGGCCACCCGGGAAGAGCTCAAGCAGTTGCCGCAATTGCGCGAAAGCCTCAATGGGCAGTTGCAACAGATCGAGCAACGCATCGCTCGTGAACTGGGCCGTGCCCGGCTGGCTGGCGAAGCCTTGCCCGGCGCGCATTTCGACTGCGCCAATGAACTGCCTGAGCTGTTCTCGACCCTGGCGATGATCCATGGCAACCACCTGGAACTGGACTGGCAGGCCGAGCCTGGGCTGCGCTTGCCCTGGGACCGTGAAGACCTGCTGGAACTGCTCGGCAACCTGCTGGACAACGCCTGCAAATGGGCCGACAGCCAGGTGCAGCTGCAGATCAGCCTGCAGAGTGACGGCTATCAGTTGCTGATTGATGATGACGGGCCGGGCATCGACGCCGCGCAGCGCGACGAAGTGCTTAGCCGGGGTAACCGCCTGGATGAGCAAGTCGCCGGGCATGGCCTGGGCCTGGGCATCGTGCGCGATATCATCGACGCCTGGGCAGGGCGCCTGCAGCTGGCAGACAGCCCGCTAGGCGGCCTGCGCGTAACGGTCAGCTTGCCGGTGAAGCGCACCTGAATTTATCAGGTACGCCCAACGCAAGGCTTACATGCCGTTGGCAAATGCCGGGTTGCTCATATCGATACTGGCGCGTACCGGGCCCAAGGCCTGCGCGTACTTGACCAGAATATCCAGCTCGTAATCGATACGTGCATGCAGGCGCTGGTCGTCTTCGCTGCTTGGCTCTGGGGTGTTCAGCACCTTCTCGACGCCGCGCACGATCAGATGTTCAGGCAGGTAGCAGAGGCGGCAGTTCTTGTAGCTGGAAGCGCGTAACTCGCTGATCGGATAAGCCCCGCCAACCCCTGACGATACGCCCACCAGCAGCCCTGGCTTGTGCGCCAGTTCAGCCTTGCTGGCGTAGATAAAGAAGTTCTTGATGGCCGGGCAGGCCATGCCATTCCACTCCGGGGAGATGATCACTACGGCGTCGGCGGCCGCCAGTTGCTTGCTATACAAGCCCCAGGGGCCGGTGTCGTCGGCAGGCCAGAGCGGCAGCGGGGCGAGGCCCAGGTCAATCACATTGCTCTGCGCATCATCGGTGTGGCCCAACTGAATCAGGCGCTGGCGCAAGAAGCGCGCGACCTTGCCCGATTGGCTGTTACTGCGGCTGGAACCGGCCACCAGAGCGATATTGAGCATCGTGCACCTCGTTAATTGATAAGTCAGAAATGAAAAACGCAGGCTAACGATTGCTAGCCTGCGTCACAAGGAAACAGCCGCCAGTGTGGCGGTCCGATGGTGCCATGCTCGGCGTTTAGACGCGGAACTGATCCATCAGACTCTGCTGGTGATTGGCCAGCTTGTTCAGACCCTGGCTGATTTTTGCCGATTCATCGGCCTGGGCGGAAATCGACTCAGTGACATCGCGGATCGAAGCCACGTTGCGGTTGATCTCCTCGGCCACCGAGCTTTGCTCTTCGGCGGCGCTGGCGATCTGCAGGTTCATGTCGGTAATCACGCTGACCGCATCACTGATGCGGCGCAGCACGACCACGGCCTGTTCGACCTGCTCGACGCTGCCCTGGGCCTGGCGATGGCTGCTGTGCATGGTGCTGACCACTTCCTTGGTGCCGCTTTGCAGGCCTTCGATCACCTGGCGGATTTCCTCCACTGAGTCCTGGGTGCGCTTGGCCAGGTTGCGCACTTCATCGGCAACCACGGCAAAACCACGGCCGGCTTCACCGGCGCGGGCGGCTTCGATGGCAGCGTTGAGGGCCAGCAGGTTGGTCTGCTCGGCGATCGAGCGGATCACTTCAAGCACCGAGCCGATCTTCTCGCTGCTGTTGGCCAGGCCTTCGACTTCCTGCATGGCCACGTTCATTTCATTGGCCAGCAGCTCGATGGTTGAGGTGGTCTTGCCGATCACGCTCATGCCTTCACGACTGGCCTGGTCGGCGGTGCGTGCCGCTTCGGCGGCCTGGGCGGCGTTGTGCGCAACATCTTGCGCAGTGGCGCTCATTTCCTGGAATGCAGTAGCCACCTGATCGACTTCGCGGAACTGCTGCTGCATGCCATCGCTGGTCTGGCTGGCGATCAGCGCGGATTGGTCGGCCGTGCTGCGGGCATCCTGCACGCTGCGTTTCACGTCGGCGATGATCGGCTGCAGCTTATCGAGGAAACGGTTGAACCAGCTAGCCAGTTCGCCCAGTTCATCCTGCTTGGCATACTCCAGGCGGCGGGTCAGGTCGCCTTCGCCACTGGCGATATTTTTCAGCATCGCCGCG
>JAWWDH010000330.1:0-4096 GCA_033720015.1 Pseudomonas sp. | reverse complement strand
GCCGACGACCTCGCGAACCGCCCGCGGTGCTACGCCCTGTATCTCACCGTCGGCATCACCCCAGGAAATCGGCGGGTACACCGGATAATCGCAGTAGCGCACGGCAGCCGGCGCTGCCAGGCTCGCGGCACTCAAGCCCATCCCGACAAACAGTGTCAGGAGTCGCGCTAGCAGGCTCATGGCCGGTTATTGACCACGGTGCTGAACAGATAACCAACGCCATGAATGGTGATTATCAGCTGCGGGTCGGCCGGGTCGTCGTGCAGTTTGCGCCGTAAACGGCCGACCAATACGTCGATCGAACGGTCATTCGGCAGCCATTCACGGTTACGGATTTGATCCATCAACTGGTCACGGCTGAGGGTATGCCCGGCGTTGCGCAGCAGCACGTTGAGTAGTTGGAATTCACCTTGGGTGAGGAGGCTCTCGCCTCCGTCTTCGGCGATCAATCGACGTCGGTCAATGTCCAGCACCCAGCCGGCAAAATACTTCAATTGCCGGGTTTCCGCCTGTGCCGTTGTCGCCTGAACGTGGCGCACACGGCGCACCAGATTCTTCGCCTTCGACACCAGCTCACGCGGGTTGAACGGTTTGACGACATAATCGTCGGCACCGCACTCCAGCCCGACGATACGGTCAATTTCATCATCGCGACCGGTGATCAGGATAATTCCGACCTCGGAACGGACGCGTAACTCGCGCGTCAGCGTCAAGCCATCCTTGCCCGGCAGGCGAATGTCCAGCATGACCAAATCTACCGGGTACTCCAGCAGCAGGGTCTCAGCCTGCTCTGCCGTCTCGGCACTGTGCACCTGATAACCATCACGCTGCAGATAGGAAGTAAGTAATTCGCGGATCACTGGATCGTCATCGACGATCAGCACACAGGGTGTTGCCGTCATTACAGCGCCCTCACCACGCCATGGGCGCAGCCAACTCTTGTATTTATATGGGGTGATACGGTTACTGGTTTTGCAGGCCAATGTAGCCACTACTGAACGGATGATCAATAGAGCGCAATGGACTAGCCCGCGCGGCGAAATCCGTTGACTTGCAGGCCATCGACCCAGGCCTCACAGATCTGCACGCCTTGAGCCGCAGTAAAGGTCGTGGGGTTGAGGCCGTACTCCAGCCAAAGCCCATCAAGCAACGCGCTGAGACCGATGGCCGCAAGTTCCGCATCGAAGTCGAGCCAGCCCTCACTTTCAGCGAGTTCGGACAAGACTTGGCCGAGTATGGCTCGGTATTCGCCATAGGAGTGCTCATGCGCCAAATTGATCACTTCGGACGTACGCACCGCGCCCCAGAACGCTAGCCAGGCGTCCAGCAGTTCTGGGGCCAGCACTTCTGGGGAAAATGAGGCGCTAAAAAAGGCAGATAAGCGCGCCCTGGGATTGACCGCACTGGCCTCAATGGCGTCGCGCAGCAAGCGCATCACACGCCCTGTGACCGTCAAATAGGCTTCGGCCACCAGCTCTTCCTTGCCCTGGTAGTGGTGATTGATCAGGCCAACCGACACCCCCGCCTCGGCACATATTTTACGAACCGAGGCCCCCTGAAAACCGTGGCGTTTGAGGCACACCAGAGTCGCCTCGACTAAGTTCGCTTTGCGCTGTTCAGGTTCCAGGCGAGAGAAACGTGTTCCCAAGGTCATGCCGACAACTCCATTTTTGACTTAGCTAGTGTTGAACGAATGTACAGCAAGATGGATGACTTACCTACCCGATCGGGGTATGGCGATGCGCAAGCCAGGCTTGGATAGTGGAGCCAGCCTTCACAACGGGCCTGACAACAACAATAAAGGTGGGACTGACATGCATATACCTCTCGCAGCAGTACTCAGTGCGGCTATGGCTGTAACACCGCTGTCTCAGGCCGATGAGCCGGACGGCAGCGACACCCTGCGGGTGTACAACTGGTCGGATTATATTGGCGAGAATACCCTCGCCGACTTTCAAAAAGACACTGGTATTCGGGTGATCTACGACACCTTCGACTCCTACGAAACGGTGCAGGGCAAGCTGCTATCGGGGCGCTCGGGTTACGACCTAGTGCTGCTCAACGCCTCCCTGGTTCCGCCTTTAATCCAAGCCGGGGTCTTCCAGACGCTGGATAAGGATCAACTGCCAAGCTGGAAAAACCTCGACCACGGCGTGTTGGCAAGTATCCAGGCCTACGACGCTGGCGTGCAGTATTCGGCGCCCTACACCTGGGGCAGCAACGGCATCACCTACAACGTCAAGATGATCCGCGAGCGCATGCCCGACGCGCCGATCGGTTCACTGGCGATGATTTTCGACCCACAGATCGTTTCGCGCTTCGCCGATTGCGGCGTCACCCTGCCTGACGCACCGACCGAAGTTATTCCGCTGGTGCTCACCTACCTCGGTCGTGACCCCAACAGCGCCAAGCCAGAAGACCTCAAGGCGGCCGAAGCGCAGTTGCTAGCGGTGCGTCCGTATATCAAGAAATTCGACTCGGTAGGCTACCTCAGCGCCCTGCCCAACGGTAATCAGTGCATGGCCATGACCTGGTCCGGCGATTACGCCACTGCCAAGGCAAGGGCCGAGGAAGCCGGGATCGACATCGAATTGGACTACTTCATCCCCGATGAAGGCTCTTTGATCTGGTTCGACAACTTTTATATCCCCAGCGATGCGCCGCAGGTGAACAACGCGCACAGGTTTATCGAGTACCTGCTGCAACCCCAGGTAGCGGCCAAGATCACCGACTACGTGAATTTCGCCAACAGCAATCAGGCCGCCACCGCGCTGGTCAGAGCTGAGATTCGCGACGACCCGGCGATCTACCCGAATGCCACGACGCGCGAACGGCTTTTCGCGCAGAAGAGCCAGCCAATGAAAAGCATGCGTTTGATCAGCCGCACGTGGAACACGGTGAAGACTGGCAAATAGCCTGCTGCCCTGGCGCTCCATCTCGCCCGCGCTGCGGTTAACCGCAGTGGGGGCAACCATTACTAGTTAAACGTTTCACCGATAGGAACGAATCATGACCACTCCCACCCCGACTTTCTTCGCGCAGTTCGATGAGCAACAGCTGGTCGCCGCCGACAAGGCCCACTACATGCACGGCTATCACGTGTTCGACGAACACCGCGAGCAGGGTTCGTTGAATATTGCTGCCGGCGAAGGCGCCTACATCTACGATACGGCCGGCAACCGCTACCTGGATGCCGTGGGCGGCATGTGGTGCACCAATATCGGCCTGGGCCGCGAGGAAATGGCCCAGGCCATCGCCGATCAGGTACGTCAGCTGGCCTACTCCAACCCCTTCTCCGACATGGCCAGCACCCCCGCCATTCGCCTGTGCGAGAAACTCGCCAGCCTGGCCCCCGGCGACCTCAACCATGTGTTTCTCACCACCGGCGGCTCCACTGCGGTGGACACCGCCTACCGGCTGATCCAGTTCTACCAGAACAGCCGCGGCAAGCCGGAGAAGAAGCATGTGATCTCACGGGTCAACGCCTATCACGGCTCCACCTACCTGACCATGTCGATCGGCAACAAAGCTGCCGACCGCGCTCCGGAGTTTGACTTCCTTGGCGTCGCCGACAAGATCCACCACATCTCCAATCCCAACCCTTACCGTGCCCCCGACGGCATGAACGAAGAGCAGTTCTTGGAGTTTTTACTTACTGAATTCGAAGACAAGATTCTCAGCATCGGCGCCGACAAGGTAGCGGCCTTCTTCGCCGAACCGATCATGGGCTCGGGCGGCGTGATCATCCCGCCGCGAGGCTATCTGCGGGGCATGTCGGCGATTTGCAAGCGCTACGACGTGCTCTATGTCTCGGATGAAGTGGTCACCTCGTTCGGCCGACTGGGCAAGTTCTTCGCTTCCGAGGAACTCTTCGGCGTGCAGCCGGACATCATCACCACCGCCAAGGGCCTGACTTCCGGCTACCTGCCACTGGGCGCCTGCATCTTCTCCGAACGAATCTGGCAGGTGATCGGCGAACCGGGCAGCGGCCGCTGCTTCACCCATGGCTTTACTTATAGCGGCCATCCGGTGAGCTGCATTGCCGCGCTAAAGAACATCGAAATCATCGAGCGCGAAGGTCTGCTGGCCCGTGTTG
>JAWWDH010000329.1:0-4153 GCA_033720015.1 Pseudomonas sp. | reverse complement strand
GGGGCATACGCCACGACGCATCATCATCTATGGCGCTGGTGTGATCGGCTCCGAGTACGCTTCGATCTTCAGTGGTCTGGGGGTGGTGGTCGACCTGATCGACAACCGTGACCAGTTGCTGAGCTTCCTCGATGCGGAAATCTCCGATGCGCTGAGTTATCACCTGCGCAACAACAACGTACTTATTCGTCACAACGAAGAGTATGAGCGCGTTGAAGGGGTGGAGAACGGGGTGATTCTGCACCTCAAGTCCGGCAAGAAGATCAAGGCCGACGCCTTTCTCTGGTGCAACGGCCGTACCGGTAACACCGACCAGCTGGGGTTGGAGAATATCGGCATCAAGGTCAACAGCCGTGGCCAGGTTGAAGTCGACCAGTCGTACCGCACTGAAGTGCCGGGCGTCTTCGCGGCGGGTGATGTCATTGGCTGGCCGAGCCTGGCCAGTGCGGCCGCCGACCAAGGCCGTTCGGCTGCCGGTAGCATTGTCGATAATGGCAGCTGGCGCTTTGTTGATGACGTGCCGACCGGTATCTATACCATTCCGGAGATCAGCTCGATTGGTAAAACCGAGCGCGAACTGACCCAGGCCAAGATTCCTTACGAAGTCGGCAAGGCGTTCTTCAAGGGCATGGCGCGGGCGCAGATTTCCCACGAGCCGGTGGGCATGCTCAAGCTGCTATTCCACCGCGAGACCCTGGAAGTACTCGGTGTGCATTGCTTCGGCTACCAAGCCTCGGAGATCGTGCATATCGGCCAGGCGATCATGAATCAGAAGGGCGAAGCCAACAGCATCAAGTACTTCGTCAACACCACCTTCAATTACCCGACCATGGCAGAAGCCTATCGGGTGGCGGCGTTTGACGGTCTCAACCGGCTTTTTTGAGCGGCTCCGGCCGGTGGCCTGAGCCGGCTGGGGAGGACCCGTTCAGTGACTCCTGCGACTGGCGCTGGCCGAATCGCGAGAGTTTCTGACAGGCTTAACGAAAAACCGGCCCATCAGGCCGGTTTTTTGTTTCTACAGTGGCGCGCTATTGCAGCGCGGCCACGGCCAGGCCAGGGAAGTCGGTGATGATGCTGTCCACCCCGAAGTCCGCCAGGCGCCGCATCAGGGCAGGCTCGTTGACCGTCCATACAGAGACATGCAAGCCGGCTTTCTGCGCTTTCAGCAGGCGTTCCGGGGTGCATAGCGTCCAGTTCAGGGCGAGCAGATGGCAACCGTAATGTTTGGCGACTTTCAGTGGGTCAAGCCAGGCGTATTCGGCGACCAGGCCGCGTTGTAAGTGCGGGCTCTGGCGCTGTAAGGCCCTGAGCACCTCGCGTGAACTAGAGGTGACGGTGACTTTATCAGTCAACTTGTAGCGTTCTGCCAGCTCGGCAATCGCCTTGACCATGCGTGCTGAGCGAACCTTAGAGGCACTTTTAACTTCCAGCTGCCAGTGCTCGAAGTTGCACTGCTGGAACAATTCTTCCAGGCGCGGAATCGGGCAGGGCATCACCGCGCCAGGACCACCTAGGCGTGCGTCGTAGGTCACCAGGTCGGCGGCGTCATGCTCAACCACTTTGCCACGACGGCCGGTGGTGCGCTTGAGGGTGGGGTCATGAATAACCATCAACTCGCCATCGCGCGATAAATGCAGATCCAGCTCGCAGCGGTTCACGCCATGCTTAAGGCATTGCTGGAAGCTGGCCAGGGTGTTTTCCGGCAGCTCGCCTTTGGCACCGCGATGTCCGTAGATGACTGTCACTGTTGCTCCTTACTGGGCCTGGCTGCGCCGGGTTGATGGTGGCGCACGCTGTTAATCACATGGCTGTGTTCGAAGTAGACGCTGAACTCACGGTAGTCCCAGCGGGTGATTGGCGGGTTGCCGACGCTGGGGTGCTCTGTATCGGCCAGACCAAAGCGCTCCAGTACGGCGCGCTGTGATTCGCCGAACTGAGGCAGTGCAACATTCCCAGAACCTTGTTGGCCGACGGGAATGTGCAGGGTCTCGGCGAAAACACTGAAAGACATTAGCAGGGCGAGAAGGGCAAGCAGGCGTGGCATGGTGGCTCCTATCACGGTTGCAGGGGCTGATCACGGGCCTGGCGGCGCTCCAAGGCCTGGCGTTGCAGGATATGCCGGGCGAGTAACTGGCGCTGGGCGTCGTTGAGCGCTTCGAACTCGGCGCCGATTTCGAACTGTTGCGACGGCAATACCTGACAATGCACCACCTTGGCCCTTAACAGCAGGCCAAGGGCCTGAGGCATCAGCACCATTTTCAGTGCTAGGTGCGAGTCGACGCTCACGGCCTGGTGATTGTTGAAGCTGACGCCGCCCTCAGACAGGCTGACCCGGCGCGGTGAGCCAATGTCACGCAGCAGGCTTTGCGCCACCGCCTGGCCGAGCAGATCAATGCGCTTATTCATCACCTTGAGGTAATTGGCCAGCGTGCGGTCGCGCTCACTAATGTGCCGCAGCAAATGCTGCGACTCAAAGTCCATCAAATGCAGATCGCTGAGCAGGTTGAACAGCGGTGAATTGTCGTGAAGTTCATCACTGGCCAGGGCTTCTGGGCCTGAGAGCAGGGTGAATTCCAGTGCGATCGTATCGTCGATACGATAGTATTCGCGGCGATCATCTTCATCTTGAGTCGGCATAGCGAACCCATGGCAGCAGTAGTGGTCAGAGTGTAAGGCTGCTTGCCAAGCCCCGCCACAAGGACGTTTCTTTTCCCCTCGAATCAGCCCCGACATGTTCAGACCTTTGTTCGTATTTATCGGCACGCGCTACACGCGGGCCAAGCGTCGCAATCACTTCGTCTCCTTTATCTCCCTGACCGCGATGATCGGGCTGGCACTTGGCGTGCTGGTGATGATTCTGGTGCTGTCGGTGATGAATGGTTTCGACCATGAAATGCGTACCCGCGTGCTCGGCATGGTCCCGCACGCCACCGTCGAAAGTGCCACGCCGATCAATGATTGGCGCAGCCTGGCCGAGAAAACCCAAAGCAATCCGCAGGTCTTGGCAGTGGCCCCGTTCAGTCAGATGCAGGGCCTGTTGAGCAATGATGGCAAGGTGCAGAAAGTCTTGATCAATGCGGTCGACCCGCTTGAGGAAAGCAAAGTCTCGATCATCGACAACTTCTTCCAGCAAGGGCGTCTAGATGCCTTGCAGCCGGGTGAGTTCGGCATGGTGCTGGGCGATAAAGCCGCGGCTAAGCTCGGTGTCGCTATGGGTGACAAAGTCACTTTCGTCGCGCCTGAAGTCACGGTGACCCCGGCCGGCATGTTCCCTCGGCTCAAGCGCTTTACCGTGGTCGGCATCTTTCATGTCGGTGCAGGTGAGATCGATGGCCATCTGGCTCTGACCCACGTCCAGGATCTGGCGCGCTTGCAGCGTTGGCAGCCTGATCAGGTGCAGGGCATTCGCCTCAAGTTCGCCGACTTGTTCGCAGCCCCGCGCACTGCCTGGGCGCTGGCGCAAACCCTCGGTGAGGGTGATTACTATGCCCGCGACTGGACCCGCACCCACGGCAACCTGTATCAGGCAATTCGCATGGAGAAGGCGATGATTGGCCTGCTGCTGTTGCTGATCGTGGCGGTCGCCGCCTTCAACATCATTTCTACCTTGGTCATGGTGGTCACCGATAAGAAAGGCGATATCGCCATTCTGCGCACCCTGGGTGCTACGCCGCGGCAGATCATGGCGATCTTCATGGTCCAAGGTACGGTGATTGGCGTATTTGGTACGGCCATTGGCGCTGTGCTGGGTTGTCTTGCCGCGCTGAATATCAGCCGTGCGATTGCTGCGTTGGAAGGGCTGCTGGGGATCAAGTTCCTCAATGCCGACGTGTACTTCATCGACTACCTGCCTTCGCAGCTCATGCTGGCGGACGTGCTGCTGGTGTGCGGCGCTGCGCTGGTTTTAAGTTTCTTCGCCACCCTTTATCCGGCCTGGCGCGCGGCACGTACCCAGCCCGCGGAGGCTCTGCGTTATGAGTGATCAGGTTATGCAAGATCGTGCAGTGTTGAGTTGTCGCAATCTCGGTAAAAGCTACGACGAGGGCCCGCAATCAGTGGTGGTGCTGGAAGGTTTGCAGCTGGAGTTGCATCCCGGCGAGCGGGTGGCGATTGTCGGCAGCTCTGGCTCGGGCAAGAGCACCTTACTCAATAT
>JAWWDH010000328.1:0-4161 GCA_033720015.1 Pseudomonas sp. | reverse complement strand
GGCCCATCGTGGCTTGATCACCGATCGCAATGGCGAACCTTTGGCAGTGAGCACGCCGGTGACCACGCTGTGGGCCAATGGCAAGGAATTGCAGAGCGGTAAGGCCCGTTGGGATGAGTTGGCGGCTGCGCTGGGACAAGAGCCCAAGGCGTTCAGCGTGCGTCTGCAAGCCAATGCCGAGCGTGAGTTTATGTATCTGGTGCGTGGACTGACGCCTGAGCAAGGCCTGCGCATTCTCGATCTGAAAGTGCCTGGCGTTTACGGCATCGAAGAGTTCCGCCGTTTTTACCCGGCCGGTGAAGTGGTCGCCCATGTGGTGGGCTTTACCGACATTGACGATCGCGGTCGTGAAGGCATGGAGCTGGCGTTTGAAGACTGGCTGGCCGGCGTGCCTGGCAAGCGCCAAGTGCTCAAGGATCGGCGCGGTCGGCTGATCAAGGATGTCCAGGTTGCGCAGAATGCTAAGGCCGGTAAGGCCTTGGCATTGTCGATTGACCTGCGCCTGCAATACCTCGCCCATCGCGAGTTGCGCAATGCGCTGCTCGAATTTGGTGCCAAGGCCGGTAGCTTGGTGATGGTTGATGTGCGCACCGGTGAAGTGCTGGCGATGGTCAATCAGCCGACCTATAACCCGAACAATCGCCGTAACCTGCAGCCTGCGGCAATGCGCAACCGGGCGATGATCGATGTGTTCGAGCCCGGCTCAACCATGAAACCGTTCTCCATGAGTGCTGCGCTGGCAAGTGGCCGTTGGAAGCTGTCGGATACCGTTGATGTTTACCCCGGCACCCTGCAGATCGGTAAGTACACCATTCGCGACGTGTCGCGCAGCAGCGGCCCGCTCAGCCTCACCGAGATTTTGATCAAGTCGAGTAACGTCGGCATGAGCAAGGTCGCTTTTGATATCGGTGGTCAGTCGATTTTCGAAGTGATGCAGCAGGTTGGTTTGGGTCAGGATACCGGGCTCGGTTTTCCGGGTGAGCGCGTCGGTAATCTGCCTAACCATCGCGAATGGCGCAAAGCTGAGACTGCCACCTTGTCTTATGGCTATGGCTTGTCAGTGACCGCCGTGCAGCTGGCCCATGCCTATTCGGTATTGGCCAACAATGGTCGCAGTACCCACTTGTCACTGGCGCGTGTAGATCGTCAGCCTGATTCGGTTCAAGTCATTCCCGAAGCCATTGCAATCACCGTGCAAGGCATGCTGCAGCAAGTGATTGAAGCGCCAGGCGGCGCCTACCGGGCCAAGGTTCCGGGCTATCACGTGGCCGGCAAGAGCGGCACTGCGCGCAAGGCGTCAGTCGGTAGCCGTGGTTATAAAGACAATGCCTACCGTGCACTGTTTGCCGGCTTTGGCCCGGTCAGCGACCCGCGCATTGCCGTGGCCATCGTGATCGACGAGCCGAGCCAGGGTGGTTACTACGGCGGCCTGATCTCCGCGCCGGTCTTTGGCAAGGTCATGGCCGGCGCGCTGCGCCTGATGAACGTTGCGCCTGACAACCTACCGGAGCCGCAAACCGCGACCGCCGATATTATTAAAGGAGGGCGTATCTAATGCCTATGCCCCTCAGCAAGCTGCTCCCCGAAGCCGCCAGCGCCACACTGATTCGTGAGTTGACCCTGGACAGCCGCAAGGTCCGTCCGGGTGACCTGTTTCTCGCCGTCCCCGGTACTCAGCAGGATGGTCGTGTGCATATCGCTGATGCCATTGCGCGTGGCGCGGCGGCCGTGGCGTTTGAAGCCGAAGGCGCGGCCGAAATGACGGCCAGCAGTAGCGAGTTGGTCGCGATCAAGGGCTTGGCCGGCCAGCTTTCGGCGATTGCCGGGCGTTTTTATGGTGAGCCAAGTCGTGGCCTGAACCTGGTTGGTATCACTGGCACCAACGGCAAAACCAGCGTCAGCCAGTTGCTGGCCCAGGCGTTGGATCTGCTAGGCCAGCACTGCGGGATTGTAGGCACCCTGGGTAATGGCTTCTACGGCGCGCTGGAACAGGGCCGCCACACCACGCCTGACCCGATTGGCGTGCAGGCCACCTTGGCTGACATGAAAAATGCCGGTGCCCGTGCGGTGGCCATGGAAGTGTCCTCCCACGGTCTGCATCAGGGTCGCGTTACTGCTCTGGCGTTTGATGTGGCGGTGCTTACCAACCTGTCCCGCGATCATCTGGATTACCACGGTTCGATGCAGGCCTATGCCGAGGCAAAAGCCACGTTGTTTGCCTGGTCGGGCTTGCGTTGCCGGGTGCTCAATCTGGATGACGCGTTCGGCCGTGAGCTGGCGGGTGCTGCGCATGAGTCGCGCTTGATCAGCTACAGCCTCGAAGATGCCAGCGCCTACCTGTATTGCCGCGATGCGCAGTTTGACGAGCAGGGCGTGCGCGCCACGCTGGTCACCCCACGCGGTGAAGGCAACCTGCGCAGCTCGCTGCTCGGTCGCTTCAATCTAAGCAACCTGCTGGCGGTGGTCGGAGCGTTGCTCGGCCTGGATTATGCGCTGGATGAAATTCTCAAGGTGCTGCCGCAGTTGCAGGGCCCGATTGGCCGTATGCAGCGCCTAGGCGGCGTTAAGCAGCCGCTGGTGGTGGTTGATTACGCGCACACCCCGGACGCCCTGGAAAAGGTCCTCGAAGCCCTGCGTCCACACGTCAAAGGCCGTCTGCTGTGCCTGTTCGGCTGTGGCGGTGATCGCGACAACGGTAAGCGTCCGTTGATGGCAGCCGTGGTCGAGCGTCTGACCGATGCCGTGTTGGTCACCGATGACAACCCGCGTAGCGAGCTCCCTGCACAGATTTTCAGCGACATTCGCAGCGGCTTTGTCAGCCCCGAAGCGGTGCAGTTCGTTCACGGCCGTGGCCAGGCGATTGCCCAGCTGGTAGCGGCAGCCAGCGCCGATGACGTGCTGGTGCTGGCCGGTAAAGGCCATGAGGACTACCAGGAAATCAATGGCGTGCGGCAGCCGTTCTCCGATCTGCTCGAAGCGACTAAGGCTTTGGCGGCATGGGAGGTGGCGCATGCTTAAGCCGCTACTGTTGAGCGACGTAGCTAAGCAACTGAACGCCCGCGTGATCGGTGCGGATGTGGCATTCAGTGCCGTTAGCAGCGACAGCCGGGCGATCCAGCCTGGCCAGTTGTTTATCGCCCTGGCCGGCCCGCGCTTTGATGGCCACGACTACCTGACCGACGTCGCCGCTAAAGGCGCGGTTGCTGCACTGGTTGAGCGTGAAATGGCGAATGCGCCACTGCCGCAATTGCTGGTGGCTGATAGCCGTATGGCCCTCGGTCAACTGGGGGCGCTAAACCGCCAGGCGTTCATCGCGCCTGTGGTGGCGATCACCGGCTCCAGCGGCAAGACCACCGTCAAGGAAATGCTCGCCAGCATTCTCCGTGAGGGGCTGCAGGGCCCGGTACTGGCGACCCGTGGCAACCTGAATAATGACCTTGGCGCGCCGCTGACCTTGCTCGAGCTGGCGCCTGAGCATGTCGCCGCGGTGATCGAGTTGGGCGCCAACCATGTCGGTGAAATCGCCTACACCGTCAACCTGACCCAGCCGCAGGTGGCCATTCTCAACAATGCCGGCACCGCGCATGTCGGTGAGTTCGGCGGGCCAGAGAAAATTGTCGAAGCCAAGGGCGAAATTATTGAAGGGCTGAGCGACAACGGCGTGGCCGTGCTCAACCTGGATGACCAGGCATTTGCCATTTGGCAGCAGCGCGCCAAGGGCCGGACGATTCGCTCTTTTGCGCTGCGCAACCCGGCTGCCGACGTCTACGCCAGTGAGCTGGCGCGCGATGCCCGTGGTTGCTCGGCATTCACCCTGCAGTGTGCCGGCGGTCAGGCGCGTATTCAGCTCAACCTGCTGGGCGAGCACAATGTAGCCAACGCCCTGGCGGCAGCAGCTGCAGCTCAGGCGCTTGGCATTACCTCGGCCGCGATCAAGGCCGGGCTGGAAAACCTGCAGCCGGTCAGCGGCCGCGCCGTCGCGCAGATTGCGCCGAATGGCTTGCGCGTGATTGACGACAGCTACAACGCCAACCCGACATCCGTTTGCGCGGCCATCGATATCCTTGCCGGTTTCCCGGGGCGCCGGGTGCTGGTGCTGGGCGATATCGGCGAGTTGGGCGAGTGGGCCGAGCAGGGGCATCGTCAGGTCGGTAGTTACGC
>JAWWDH010000327.1:0-4171 GCA_033720015.1 Pseudomonas sp. | reverse complement strand
CGGTGAATGAGCGGCCACGCGGCAAGGCGCTGTATCACCTGCGCGGTGGCAAGGCCTTTGCGGCCAGCGCCTGGTGCGGCCTGGTGTTCGCCTGCGGCTTCGTTATTCCGGTGTTGCAGTTGCTGGTGTGGTTCTGGCAGCGCGGGCGTTTCGATCTGGATGAGCGTTACAGCGCGTTGATCCTGCATAACCTCTATCTAGGCGCACTCGCGGCATTGATCACCGTCAGCGTGGCGCTGCTGCTGGCCTTCGCCCGTCGCCTGGCACCGACCCGGTTGATGCGCTCAACCGTCGGTTTGGCCAACCTCGGCTACGCCTTGCCCGGTTCGATGCTGGCGGTGGCGATCATGCTGGCGTTCAGTTACCTGGATCGCGAACTGGTGATCCCGTTGTCCAGCTGGTTCGGCGGCGCCGGTAAGCCGGTGTTGCTGGGCAGCCTATCGGCGCTGCTATTGGCCTACTTGATTCGCTTTATGGCGGTGGCCTATGGGCCGCTGGAAAACAGCCTGGCGCGCATTCGTCCGTCGCTGCCGGAGGCCTCGCGTAGCCTGGGGGTTGGCGGTGTCGGGCTGTTCTTCAAGGTGTACCTGCCCTTGCTGGTGCCGGGCGCGTTGTCGGCGGCGCTGTTGGTGTTCGTCGATGTGCTCAAGGAGATGCCTGCCACCCTGCTGATGCGGCCCTTTGGCTGGGACACGCTGTCGGTACGGGTGTTTGAAATGACCAGTGAAGGCGAGTGGGCGCGTGCCGCGCTGCCGGCCCTGACCCTGGTCATGGTGGGCCTGTTGCCGGTGATTTTGCTGATCCGTCGTTCGGCGCGACGCCTGGGCTAACGCGACCGGCCGCCGCGTCGGGATGACCGGCCTCGGCGTTGCGGCTACAATGCGCGCCATTCGCAGCGGCCCAGCCTTATTTTGCCCGCGCTTGTGCCCAATTTATCGGGCATCAGCCGGGTTGCCGCTGCACTGCCCAGCCCGCAAGGAGAGACTTATGGGACAGCGCACACCGCTCTACGACTTGCACCTCGCGTTGGGTGCCAAGATGGTTGATTTCGGCGGTTGGGACATGCCGTTGCACTATGGCTCGCAGGTCGAGGAGCACCACGAGGTGCGCCGCGATTGTGGGGTTTTCGATGTGTCGCACATGACCGTGGTGGATGTCACTGGCAGCCAGGCGAAGGCCTATTTGCAACACCTGCTGGCCAACGATATCGAGCGCCTGCAAAGCATCGGCAAGGCCCTTTACAGTGCCATGCTCAATGAGCAGGGCGGAGTGGTGGATGATCTGATCGTCTACCTGATGGACTTCGGTTACCGTGTGGTGGCCAACGCCTCGACCCGTGACAAGGACCTGGCCTGGATGCGCCTGCACAGCGTCGGCTTTGATGTGCAGCTGCAAGAACGTAGCGAGTTGGCTATGTTGGCCATTCAGGGCCCGCATGCGCGGAGCAAGACCGCCGAGCTGGTCAACGCGTCCCGTGCCAGCCTGATCCAAAGCCTCAAGCCCTTCGAGGGTCAGCCGGATGGTGACTGGTTTATCGCCCGCACCGGTTACACCGGCGAAGACGGCCTGGAAATCATCTTGCCGGCCGCTGAAGTGGTGGCCTTCCTCAATGACTTGGTGGGGGCCGGTATTTCGCCCATTGGTCTTGGTGCACGCGACACCTTGCGTCTGGAAGCCGGGCTTAATCTGTATGGTCAGGACATGGATGAGAGCGTAACCCCGTTGGTCGCCAACATAGGCTGGAGCATCGCCTGGGAGCCGGCCAGCCGCGAGTTTATCGGTCGTCGCGCTGTGCAGAAGCAGCAGGCTGAGGGCGTGAGTGCCAAGCTGGTAGGCTTGGTGCTGGAAGAGCGCGGTGTGCTGCGTGCGCATCAGGTGGTACGCGTCGAAGGGGTGGGTGAGGGTGAGATCACCAGCGGCAGTTTTTCCCCAACCCTGGGTAAATCGATTGCCCTGGCGCGGGTGCCGGCGGCGACCAGCGAGCGTGCCGAGGTGGAAATTCGCGGCAAGTGGTACCCGGTGCGCGTGGTAAAACCGACCTTTGTGCGTAACGGTAAAGCGCTGATTTAAGCCCTGATCTGGCCAAGGATGGTGCCGCGTGTTCGTTTCCCAACGGATCGCTCGTTTTATAGACTTTCTTTCGGTATGGCCAAGGCCTGCTAAATTTCCATGACGGCGCGGTCGCCGTCATGCCAGATGAGGAGCCACACATGAGCAATATCCCCGCCGATCTGCGTTATGCCGCTAGCCACGAGTGGGCGCGTCTGGAAGCCGATGGTAGCGTTACCGTTGGTATTTCCGACCACGCCCAGGAAGCACTGGGCGATGTGGTGTTTATCGAACTGCCCGACGTTGGCAAAACACTGAATGCCGGTCAGGAAGCGGGTGTGGTGGAGTCGGTCAAGGCCGCGTCCGACATCTACGCGCCGATCTCCGGTGAAGTGATCGCGGTCAACGACGGCCTGGCCGACAGCCCGGAAAGCGTCAACAGCGATCCGTACGGCAGCTGGTTCTTCAAGCTCAAGCCAAGCGACGCCAGCGAACTGGACAAGCTGCTTGATGCGGCCGCCTACAAGGCCAGCGCTGACAGCGATGCCTAAGGTTTAGTGCTCAAAAACAAAGCCCCGCAATGCGGGGCTTTGTTGTTTACAGGGCTGCGAGTCAGTCCAGTTGCACGGCTTCAACCTGCAGCAGCACGCCATTCTGGCCCACTACACGAACCGGCGTGCCCGCCGGAAGGTCGGCACCGATCACCAGCCACAAGCTGTCGCCGGCCTTGATCTTGCCGCGCCCGCCGTTGATCGGCTCATGCAGCGCGAAGGTGCGGCCGACCAGTTCGCTGCCGCGCTGGTTCAGCCCTGGCTGGTCAGACGGTTTCGCCGCGCTGCGCTGGCGCTGCCACCAGAACACCGCCGTCAGTACCGAGAGCAGGCCGAACAGGATGAACTGCGCAGCCCACGGCAGACCGGGGAAGATAAACGTCAGCAGGCCGACGCTGGCGGCCGCCAGGCCGATCCACAGCAGGTAACCGCCCGCGCCAAACACTTCGAGAATCAGCAGCAGGGTGCCGAAGGCCAGCCAGTTCCAGTACGACAGGTGCTGTAAGAAGTCCCACATGACTTAGCCCTTCTGTTCGCCGAAGGTGGCTTTGACGATTTCACCAATGCCGCCCACCGCGCCGATCACCTGGCTGGCTTCCAGCGGCATGAGGATGACCTTGCTGTTGTTGGCGCTGGCCAACTGGCCGAGGGTTTCGATGTATTTCTGTGCGACGAAGTAGTTGACCGCCTGCACGTTACCGCTGGCGATGGCTTCGGAAACCATGCGCGTGGCTTCAGCTTCCGCCTGAGCTGCGCGCTCGCGTGCTTCGGCTTCGAGGAACGCGGCCTGGCGCTGGCCTTCGGCCTTGAGGATATCGCCCTGCTTTTGTCCTTCGGCGGTGAGGATGGCCGCCTGGCGCATGCCTTCGGCTTCAAGAATCTGCGCGCGCTTGATCCGTTCGGCTTTCATCTGGCCGGACATGGCGGCCATCAGGTCGGCGGGCGGGCTGATGTCCTTGATCTCGATACGGGTGATTTTGATGCCCCAGGGTGCGGTGGCCTCATCGACGGTGCGCAGCAGCTTTTCGTTGATCGCATCGCGCTGGCCGAGCATGGCGTCCAGCTCCATGGAGCCGAGCACGGTACGAATATTGGTCATCACCAGATTGCGGATGGCGTGCTCGAGGTTGTTCACCTCATAGGCGGCCTGGGCGGCATTGATGATCTGGAAGAAGCAGATGGCATCGATCTCTACCGTGGCGTTGTCGGCGGTGATCACTTCCTGCGGCGGAATATCCAGCACGTTTTCCATCACGTTGAGTTTGCGGCCAATTTTGTCCATGACAGGCACGATAATGTTCAGCCCCGGCTTGAGGGTGTTGGTGTAGCGGCCGAAGCGCTCGACTGTCCATTCCGAACCCTGCGGCACGACTTTGAAGCCCATAAAGACGATGGCGACGGCGAGGCCGACAAACAGAAAAATGACGCTGCCGATTTCCATGTGGTGTAGCTCCTTGTTGAGTGATGTTTGCTGATAGCTTATCTAAGCACCGTTGCTGTGGGCGCGGCTGTCGATGGTGTTTCAAGGTGCGCGAGTCAGCGGCCGCATCTGCTGATCAGGGCACAGGCTG
>JAWWDH010000326.1:0-4172 GCA_033720015.1 Pseudomonas sp. | reverse complement strand
GTTGAAGGCTTTACCGACAGCACCGGCTCAAGCCAATACAACCTCGAACTGTCTCAGCGCCGTGCTGATGGGCTAAAACACGCACTGGCGCGCCAGGGTGTGGACATCAACCGCATTGCTACACGCGGCTTCGGTGAGGAATATGCGCTTAGCGACAACAGCACTCCAGCAGCACGCGCAATGAATCGCCGCGTCGAGGTGACCGTGTCTAACGGTGCCGATGCAGTAGCGCCACGTCGCTAAGGCATTGAGCGCAATGGAGGCGTCTTCTCCAGCGGCAATAGCGACCTGAGTAACCGCCGACCCCTATCGGCACTCAGGTCACTGAGCGCCTCGCAGCAAAAACGGATAACGTCGCTCCCCGTCCACATGCCTGCTTTAAAACGGCCAGGCACCTCAACATCTTAAGGCTCTAACCTTAGCTTAAGGCGACACCAAGGCTTACTCGGGCGCGCCATCACCAGTCACTTACTGAGTGGTAGCGGGAGCGCTTTCGCCCACACAACGCACGGCCTGTTTGCGCTGGTCGACCAGTACACCGCTCAGGCCCTTCTGCTCCAGATCAAACATCACCAGCACGCTATCGATGCACTGGGCCACCTGGCTAGCGGGCTTGAGCGAGACCTTGTAGTCCTCACCCGGAACAGTCTTGAGCATGGTGAACTCGGACAGCAGCAAGGCATCTTCCGGTTTGGCGATATGCAGGTAGCCGTAATAGCTGAGCACAGCCACTGTGGCGCAGATGCTGCCGATAGCGGTAAGGATCAGCGGGACGGGGTTCACTTCACTCATAACAGACTCTCAGAGTTAACAATGGGCGGGCTGAGCATTAGGCGGCGCAGCTTGCAGCAAACCTAGATACCTGAAAAGGCCCAGATTGCCGCATTACTTGCCGCCAGCACGCACTTCCTCGCGGGCCTTGAAGGTCGCCTCATAAATACGTTCGGCCAGGCGCGAGAACGGCAGACTCTGCACCCATACGGTGCCGGTGCCCTTGAGCGTGGCCAGGAGAATACCTTCGCCACCAAACAGCATGCTCTTCAGCCCGCCGGCCAGGGCGATGTCGTAATCGATACCGCTGGTAAAGGCCACCAGACAACCGGTGTCCAGGCGCAGGGTTTCGTTGTTCAGCTGTTTGCGGATAACCGTACCGCCGGCATGCACAAAAGCCAGGCCGTCACCTTCGAGCTTTTGCAGGATAAACCCTTCACCACCGAAGAACCCCGCACCCAGACGTTTGTTAAAGCTGATGCCGACCGCTGTGCCGTAGGCCGCGCAGAGAAAGGCGTCCTTCTGGCAGATCAGTGTGCCGCCATGCTCAGCCAACTGGATCGGCACCACGGTGCCGGGGTAAGGGGCAGCAAAAGCCACCCGCGCCGGACTTTTGCCGGCATTGGAGAAGTGCGTCATAAACAGCGACTCGCCCGTCAGCATGCGCTTACCCATGCTCCATAGCTTGCCCAGCACACCCGCAGCCGCGCCATCGCCCATGCGCGTTTCAAAGCGTATGCCGTCGGTCATGTAGTTCATCACACCGGCCTCGGCGATCACCGTTTCACCGGGATCGAGGATGATTTCCACACTCTGCGCGGAGGCCCCGAGAATTTCGTAGTCGAGTTGATGACTGGGCATGCGGCGGCTCCTGACAATTAAACGAGGGCTTTGTGTCTGCGAAGGCTGCCCCGGATTTTCATCCGGGCTACAGCGTCCCTAACTTAAGGGCTAGGAGCGTAACGAGCGAAGGGTCGTGCGCAACCCCGTAAAACCGAGCGCAGTAGCTACTAGAGGATATTGGCGTAGTCGGCTTCGATGCGATCCAGGCTCAGGTGATTGAGGAAGTTAGAGAAACACATCCAGGCCGACAACGAGTTGAGGTCGCTGAACTGCGGCGGCAGGTACTTGGGCGCGACGACCAGCCCTTCATCCACCAACTGGCGCAGGGAGCGCATGTCCTCGAGGGTGGTCTTGCCGCAGAACAGCAGCGGAATCTGCTCCAGCTTGCCTTTGCGCACGGCCAGCTGGATGTAGTTGTAAACCATGATGAAGCCTTTCAGGTAGGACAGGTCCTTGGTGAAAGGCAAACCGCTAGGGGTCGAGCCACGGAACACCCGGTTGGCATTGCTGTAGCTCTGCTCCTGGCTGAAACCCTGCTCGCGGTAGAAGTCGAAGACTTGCAGGAAGTCGGCGCCCTCTTCAGCCATATGAATGGCGCGAGTACGGTTGGTCAGTTTGCGCAAACGGGTGGGGTAAGAGGCGAATGCAATCACCTCCATCAGGATCGCCAGGCCTTCCTGGGTCACAGTCGAAGATGGCGGGCCTTTGGCCAGAAAGGTGCAGATCGGCTGATTCTGCCCATTCAGGGTGGTTGCCACATGCACCAAGCCTTCATGCACCTCCAGGGCCTTGACGTCGCGCTCGTTGAACATCGCATCGGCGCGGATCTTGATGTAATCGGCACCCGCCGCCGCATCAGCCAGAATACCGTCGGACTCGAACACCCGAATGGTCTCTTCCGCCTCGCCAAACACTTTGTTCAAGCGGTGCTGCAGCAGGTTGACCGCCTCTTTGGCGGTCAAGGTCTTGGCCTCATCCTTGAGGTCGCCGCGCTGGTCGATGTTGTTGAGGAAATCAGAAAACATCAGGCCCAGATCGGCCAGGGTCGGGTCACCTGCATGGAAGGCATCGGATGCGGCGCCGTAGAGCTCCTGACTGATCAGGCCAAAATCTTCGGTGCCACGCGCTTCAAGCATGCGGATGACCATGCGGTACTCGCGGCACATGCGCCGCATGATCTTGCCTACCGGATTGAACTGGCCAAGCTGACGGGTAATGTCACGCTCAATATTCTGAAACTCCAGCTTCTTCGCCGCCGCATCAAAGGGCAGCGGCCGACTGGCGTAGTAATCACGGTCAACGGCGGGGAGTTGTTTACCCTTGTGCTTGAGAAACTCGCTACGAATCGAGTCGTCCCACTTCACCGCATCCAGCACACGAATCGGTGTTTGCGCCTCGACCAATCGATCGGACAGTGTGCGCACAACCAACTGATAATCGTCCAACCCGGTATGACTGTTCATGCGTTCCCCATTACCCACTAATCGCCCACACGCTGATAGCGCGCGACTTCAACAAACACATCCGAATTGGCCTGATCATCGAGGTAGCCGAATACCTGCTCCAGCGGGCTGCTGATGAGCACGCCGTCGCCTTCCGCCGCCTCGACCACCTCACCCTGCAGCACGCCCTGTTCCAGCTCTTGGAGGATACGATCGACATCCAGGTTGTAGATCACCAACTCGTTGTCGGTGGTCAACTCAAAACCGGCAATGGCGAAATTCGCCCCCATACTTTTCGGCAACCCCGCTGACAGGTACCAGCGCCGACCGTGATGAGCCACGGTGAAGCCATATTCTTCAACGCTTTGCAGGTTATCCAAGCTGTCGATATAGGCTCGCGCCTTGTAGACGTTGGAGCCGGCCCGCGTGATTTGCAGATACAGCTGCTCGCCCCACTCATTCTTGCGCGACCACTCGCCAAGCAGAGGAATGGGGGCGGCTTCATGGGCGGGGATTGGGTCCTTGAAGGTAACCAGGCAGCCACCCAGCAACAGGAAAGACACGGCAAGCAGCGCGCGCCAGGCGTTCATTGGACTCTCCTTGTGAACGAGTTGACCAGACTAGAGGCCCAGTACCAAGTGCATATAACGTTTAAGCATGGCCAACATCTCCTCACTGTCCAGATGATCGACACCATCGAGCAGGCCCTGATATTCCATGCGTACGATAATCGCCGTCAACAGCTTGGCATCCTGCTCCGCCTGCTGCGAACCCAGCACCTCGAAGAAGTGCGTCACGCCCTGTAGCAGGATCTGTCGATGGGCGCGCACCAGCCCGCGCAAGCGTGGATTGAGCAAGGCCTCCTGCTGGAAGGCCTGCTCCGCCAGCAGGTGCTCACGGCGGCTCGACAACTGCTCACGCACGTACTCCACGGCCAACCGGGCGATTTCATTGGCCAACCGCCGCCGCGCTTCGGCACTGCCATCCAGGTTGCTTACCTGCTCACGCAGCAAGCCCTCGGTGCCCTGCCAAAACTGCCCCATATGCGCCGCACTGCGCTCGACGAACTGAGTGAAGGTATCGCTGATCAGGTCATTGATGTCTTTGAAGTAATAG
>JAWWDH010000325.1:0-4206 GCA_033720015.1 Pseudomonas sp. | reverse complement strand
GGCAATTGAGGTCAAGATTCAGCGCGCGCTCGGCCAGGTTACTCAGTACATCGAGTTCGGCCAGTGCGCCAGCGCTGTCCTGCAGTGGCCCCAAGTGGCTGATCAGGCGTTCAAGCAGCTCGTCATACAGCAGCTTCTCGCGAGCCAGGGCGCGGCTCTTGGCTGACAGGGCCTTGTCTTCGAACTCCTTGAGCTCGGGGGTGATAAAACGCTCTGCACCCTTAAGTGTCTGACGGCGGATATAGTCAGCCGGGGCTGACTCGGCCTGCTTGCTCGGCAGCTCGATAAAGTAGCCGTGCACGCGGTTGTAACCGACCTTGAGGTTGGCCAGCCCGGTGCGGGCTTTTTCGCGAGTTTCCAAGTCCATCAGGTACTGGCCGGCGTTTTCGCTGAGCGATTGCAGTTCGTCCAGCTCGGCGTCATAACCGGTTTTCAGCACGCCACCATCGCGGATCACCGCCGGCGGATTATCATTAATCGCGCGGGCCAGTAGCTCAGCCAGTTCTGGATAGGTGCTGACTTCATTCGCCAGTTCGGCCAAATGCGGCGCTTGCAAGTTGGTCATCGCCATTTGCAACTCAGGCAGCGCGGCCAGAGCATCACGTAGGCGTGCTAAGTCACGTGGGCGCGCGTTACGCAGGCCGATGCGCGCAAGAATACGCTCCAGATCACCGATTTCCTTGAGCTGCGGCTGCAGGGTTTCAAAACGATAGCGTTCCAGTAGGCATGCAATCGATTCCTGTCGCGCTTCCAGAATGACCTGGTCACGCAGTGGGCGATTCAGCCAGCGGCTGAGTAAACGGCTGCCCATGGCGGTTTGGCAGCGGTCGACCACCGATTGCAGGGTGTTGTCGCGACCGCCGGCTAAGTTGATATCTAGCTCGAGATTGCGCCGGCTGGCACCGTCGAGAATCACCGTGTCGTCCAGGCGCTCATGGCGCAGGCTGCGCAGGTGCGGTAGGGCGGTGCGCTGGGTTTCCTTGGCGTACGCCAGCAAGCAGCCGGCAGCGCCGATGGCCAGCGTCAGGTTTTCACAGCCAAAGCCCTTGAGGTCCTGAGTGGCGAACTGCTGACATAAGCTCTTGAGCGCCGTGTCTCGTTCGAAATCCCAAGGTGCGCGGCGGCGTGCGCCACGGCGCTTTTCAGCGGGCAAGCCTTGCGGCCAGTCATCGGGAATCAACAGCTCAACCGGGTTGAGGCGCTCCAGTTCAGCCAGCAGGTTTTCCCAGCCCTTGATCTCCAGTACGCTGAAACGGCCGCTGGTGATATCCAGCACGGCGAGGCCAAACAGGCGTTCGTCGCCCAATACGGCGGCCAGCAGGTTGTCGCGGCGCTCATCCAGTAGGGCTTCGTCACTGACCGTGCCAGGGGTAATGATGCGCACCACTTGGCGCTCTACTGGCCCCTTGCTGGTAGCCGGATCACCGACTTGCTCGCAGATCACCACCGACTCGCCGAGTTTGACCAGCTTGGCCAGGTAACCCTCCAGCGAGTGGTAGGGGATGCCACACATGGGAATGGCCTGGCCGGCCGATTGGCCGCGGGCAGTCAGGGTGATATCCAGCAGTTTGGCGGCTTTTTTCGCGTCCTCGTAGAAGATCTCGTAGAAGTCGCCCATGCGGTAGAACATCAGCTCGTCTGGATGCTGGTTTTTCAGCCGCCAATACTGCTGCATCATCGGCGTGTGAGAACTGAGGTCGCTTTGGCTCATCGTTTAACTGTCCGGCTGAATCGCAAAAGCGCCTAGTGTACGGTATCGGCCTGGCTGGCTTTAACCCCGGAGTGCAGATGAATAGTAATGACTACGCCTTGACCCAGTTGGCCGCCCAGCTTGGTGTGCAGTTGATCGAGGCGAAGGCTCAAGTGACAACCGCTGAATCCTGTACCGGTGGCGGCATTGCCGAGGCGATTACGCGGATCCCAGGCAGTTCGGCTTGGTTCGAGGCTGGCTATGTCACCTATTCCAATGGGCAAAAGAGCAAGCAGCTGGGCGTGCCCGAGGTGCTATTTGGCATTGTCGGTGCGGTGAGTCAGGAAGTGGTCGAAGCGATGGTGCGCGGCGCCCAAACTAACAGCGGCGCGCGCTATGCGGTGGCGGTAAGCGGTGTGGCCGGCCCCGACGGTGGCACAGCGGAGAAACCAGTGGGTACCGTATGGTTGGCTTGGGGCGATGGCGAGCGGCTTTTTAGTGGGCGTCGGCAGTTTTCCGGTGACCGGGCCGAAGTCCGCCGACAGACGGTCGAGGCTGCGCTGGCGGGGCTGTTGCGGCTGTTGGCGCAAGAAAATCCAAACGCGGGGTAGGCGGGCGACTTGCCCTGTGGAATAATACTGTCTACTTATACAGTTGTTGGTGGCCGCTAGCTGGCCCTTCTTGATTACGTGAGGACTCAAATGGACGAGAATAAGAAGCGCGCCTTGGCGGCTGCCCTGGGCCAGATTGAAAAGCAATTCGGCAAGGGTGCGGTCATGCGCATGGGCGATCATGATCGTCAGGCGATTCCGGCCATCTCCACCGGCTCGCTGGGTTTGGACATCGCGCTGGGCATCGGCGGTCTGCCGAAAGGCCGTATCGTTGAAATCTACGGCCCTGAGTCTTCTGGTAAAACCACCCTGACCCTGTCGGTCATCGCTGAAGCGCAGAAGCTCGGCGCTACCTGCGCCTTCGTCGACGCCGAGCACGCACTCGATCCTGAGTACGCCGGCAAGCTGGGTGTAAATGTCGATGACCTGTTGGTGTCGCAGCCCGATACCGGCGAGCAGGCTCTGGAAATCACCGACATGCTGGTGCGCTCTAATGCCGTTGATGTGATCGTCATCGACTCCGTGGCGGCGTTGGTGCCGAAAGCGGAAATCGAAGGCGAGATGGGCGACATGCACGTCGGCCTCCAGGCTCGTTTGATGAGCCAGGCGCTGCGCAAGATTACCGGCAACATCAAGAACGCCAACTGCCTGGTGATCTTCATCAACCAGATCCGCATGAAGATCGGTGTGATGTTCGGTTCGCCGGAAACCACTACTGGCGGTAACGCGTTGAAGTTCTACGCTTCGGTACGCTTGGACATCCGCCGCACCGGCGCGGTGAAGGAAGGCGACGAAGTGGTCGGCAGCGAAACCCGTGTAAAAGTGGTGAAAAACAAAGTCGCACCGCCTTTCCGCCAGGCTGAATTCCAGATTCTTTATGGCAAGGGCATTTACCGTAACGGCGAAATCATCGACCTTGGTGTGCAGCTTGGTCTGCTGGAAAAATCCGGTGCTTGGTACAGCTATCAAGGCAGCAAAATCGGCCAGGGTAAGGCTAATTCGGCCAAGTACCTGGAAGACAATCCGGAAGTGGCGCGTACCGTTGAAGGCTTGATCCGTGAGAAGTTGCTGGTCACGGCTGCGCCGGTCAAGGCCAACGCCACGGCCGATGACTTGGCTGACGCCGACGCCTGATTTATCGGACCATGAGCATTGTTCTGGATACCCCCGTCGCAGTGCGGCGGGCGGCCATGGATCTACTGGCGCGGCGTGAGCATGGCCGTGTCGAGTTGACCCGCAAGCTGCGCAGACGTGGCGCGGCAGATGAGTTGATTGACGCAGCCCTCGACCGCCTGGCGGAAGAGGGTTTGTTGTCTGAAGCGCGCTATCTGGAAGCTTTTGTCAGTTATAAGGCGCGCGCCGGTTATGGGCCGTTGCGTATCCGTGAAGAGCTGACCCAGCGTGGTCTGGCCCGCAGCGATGTCGAGCAGGCTTTGCGCGACAGTGGTATTGACTGGGGTGAGTACCTGCAAGAGACCTGGCAGCGCAAGTTTGCCGGCGAATTGCCGCATGATGCGCGCGAGCGTGCCAAGCAAGGGCGCTTTCTCAGCTATCGAGGTTATTCGCCTGAGCTGATCGGGCGCTTGTTGCGTGGTGCGCTGGACGATTAGGCCGATACGGCCTGTCGCTCAGCTAACCGTTAGCCGTTGCCATTGCTTACTACTGTTACTCGTACTCCCCTCCCTTACTTCGATACTGCAGCAGTACTGGCTAAAGAGTGCTTTGCACTGCAGTGCCGGCAGCCAATAGCTGTTTTTTCGTTAGCCTGATAGCCATTCCGATAGCCCGTGAGCAGGCTATCGGCTGGTGGGTGCAGGTCAGGTCGATTCTGCCCAGTTCTGCGGCTGATTGACCAGGTCTAGCAATTCGCGCAAACGTCCATGGTTACGGCCGCTGAAGGCAAAG
>JAWWDH010000324.1:0-4213 GCA_033720015.1 Pseudomonas sp. | reverse complement strand
TTGCAGGTGGTGGCGCAGAAAGATGCCATCGCCTCCCACGCCGCGATTATCCTCTCGCTGGAGGCCGTATTCGCCGCCATTGCCGGCGCTTGGCTATTAGGTGAGTCGCTGGAATTGCGCGGTTACTTTGGCTGTGCGCTGATGCTCGCCGGCATGTTGCTGGCGCAGCTGTGGCCGAAAAAGCTGCCGCAGAATCAAACCGTATAAAACGCCCAAGCAAGGCCGAGCCTAGGGTTTACTCAGGCTCGGTAACGCAGTTCGATGTTCCCCTGACGGCTAGAGAAACTCGCGCAGACGATCGTGCAACGGATCGTCCAGCGGGACCACTCGCGGCGCCTTGGCTGCCAGGTAGTGCTGACTGAAAACGTCCAGATAGGCATTCAAGCCATCGGCGGCGCGCTGGTCACCGGCCAGCTCCAAACACAGCGCGGCGACTTCTGCCGTACAAAAATGATCGTCACGTTTAGAGCGGCGCAACTTGTAGCGCGACAGCTGCTCAGCCTGCAGGCTCAGCACCGGCAGGCTGTCGAGGTAGGGGCTTTTACGAAACATTTTGCGCGCCTCGCTCCAAGTGGCATCCAGCAGCACGAACAATGGCCGTTTCCCCGTATCCGGCTGCACCACGCTGACCACTCGCTCGGCGGCGACATACTCGCCTGGGAACACCAGATACGGCTGCCACTGCGGGTCACGCAGCAACGCCGGCAAGCCGGCATCGACCTCCACCCGCGACCAGCCAAACGCCGAGGTATCTGCCAGCACATCGGCAATCAACCAGCCGGTATTGCTCGGTTTAAGTACTTCCAGATCGTGCATCAACAGGCACACCCCCGAGGTTGCCGCAATACGTGGGCGCCAGGCGCACAGGCAATGGGTCACCGCCAAGCGGCAATCATCACAGCGCACCGAGCGGCTGCCACGAGCGAGAAAGGGTTTGACGCTGCGGGCAATCCGCGCAGCTCGCAAACGCGCGACTGCGTGACTCATCAGGCGCGTACCTGACAGATTAGAAGGGGCGGCATGGTGGATCCTGGGGTCGATAAGCGCGGCAGTCTAACAAAGCCCGCGGCGGCCCACTCAACCGTGCGTCTTACGCCGCCTGCCGTTGCCACTGCGCAAGTGCCGGCAGGCGAGTAAGATAAGCGTCACTGAACCTCTGCCCCGCCATGCCGGTCAGAAGGAGCGAATCGACTTTGGAGAACCCCATGCTGCGTTTGACCAGCCTGACCTTGGCCTTGAGCCTCCCCCTGTTTGCCCATGCCGCCACCTTGAAAGACTTTGAGCTGAGCAAAACCCTGGAAAAAGTGGCGCGTGAAAGCAGCGTGGGCACACCGCGCGCGATCAACGCCGACATTCTTGATCAAGGCTATACGGTTGAAGGCAGCGAGCTGATCAACCACCTCAGCGTGCGCAGCGAGCATGCCGCGAAGATGCGCGGCAACCCGGATGTGGTCCGCGCACAGCTGGCCAACAGCGTGTGCCGCAATGCCGGTTATCGCCAGCTGTTGGTGCGCGGTGCGGTCCTGCGTTATGAGTTCAGCGAATACAAAAGCAACCGCCCGGTAACCACCGAGCGGTTCAGCAAAGCCGACTGCGCGCTGTAAGCCGGTAATTGCAGCTCTGCTCCGCGCGACTCGACTCAGCCAGTCGCGCGTGACATGCGCCTAACGCAGGCAGCGCGGATCACCCCGCCCCTGCACCGCCGCTAACTCCTTGGCATTGAGTAACTCATCGAGCGGCTTATCCAGCAACGCGGCAACGGCCTCCAACACATGCGCCCAGCTCGCCTGATTGGCGAATAACATGCCGGCTTCATCCAGGGTGCCGCCCCGATTGCGGTAGCCCAGCACGCGACTCTGACGTCCATCACCCAGCAGCGGCCAGAGATGCCCACGTGCCACTTCCGGACGCATATGGGTCAACAGCACACGGCGTGAACATGTCGCAGGGAAGATATGCTCAACCCGCGCGGCATCGGTAATACCTACCTGCTCCCAGTGATCACGCGGCTCACGAAAACGACCCGGCTCCTGCAGATACACCAACCGCCAGGCACAACCCGCCTCGCTCAAACGCACTCCGGCGCGCTGCATTTCAGCCAATTGATAACTGCCGGTGGCAATCAGCAGCACGGGCTGCGCGCCAGGCTCCTCAGCCAGCACAATGGCCCCGTCCTGCGCCAACTGTTCGGCCTGCTCAGGGCTGAAGACATAAGGCCGTTCCCGCTTGGCAATCACCATGCACGCCAGCTGGCCACGTGCCTGATAGATGCCCGGCAGCAGGGCCAATACCGAGTTATGGTCGGCTGGAAATACCACCCGCACCATATCGCTCATCTCACCCAGCAACGCCTCACAGAACGTGGTGTCTTGGTGCGACTGCTGGTTCTTGCCGTTCTCCCACGTATGTGAGGTGGCGACCAGCGGCCAGCCGAGCCAACCCGCCGGACGCCCTGCCTCTTTCTGCTGACGGGCAAAGATGATCCGCTGGCGCACCGCGCCGAGCATCTTCACGCAAAAGGCCTCATAGCTCGCCACCAGGTTCAGGCCGCCCTGATTGGCCAGGCAGGCGGACACCACCGCCTCTTCGTTGAGCGCGGTAATGATGGCGCCATCCAGTGCTTCCAGTTCGCTTTCCGGCGCAATAACCCGGTGCTTGAGCGCCTTGAGCACGCCGCCCAAGCGGTTGCTGGCCAACTCATCGGGGTTGCCAATCCGTGGGCGTAACTGCGGATTGGCCCGCACAAGATCAACAAAGAATCGATCCAGCGCCAGCATCGGCGAGCAGGCGCTGTCTTTATAATCCAGTACAGGCAGTTGCGCCGCTGGCGGCTGGCGCTGCGCCAAGGGATTGTCGCGCTCCAAGGCGCGCTCACCGCGGGCGGCAAACAGTGCGCAGGCCGTACGCAGTTCATCGGGCGCTACCCACAGCTGCGCCGCATGTTGATTGAACAGCTCGCGAGCAGGCTCATCGGTATGCGGGTTAGCCGGCAACGGCAGGTTATGCGCGGCGTTGCTGCCGGCCCCATAGAAACCAAAACCTTTGACTGTTTCGGCTATGCCATAGGGCATTGGCAACGGATAGTTCAGCACGCTATCGCGCAGCTCCTGCACGCGGCGACCCATGCGCTGCTCCATGTCCCACAGGGCGCAGACAAAGGCCGCCGGATCCCGACCATCAAAACTCACGGGGTCAAAGCCACAATGACGCAGATGCTCACGGAAGTTATCCAGCCCGGCAGGCGTTGCCAACTCGGTGCGTTGCTCGATGCGGCGCCCGTTGGCAATCATCAGCGGCAAAGCCAGCCCACAGTCTTCAGCGCGCCACCAGCGTGGCATCCAGTCACTGCCGCGTTGCTCCTCGGCCGCCCCGTCAGAGAGGAACGCCACCAGTTTCTCGCCCGGTAACGGCAGATGGGCGTATTGCAACTCGGCAAAGCCCAAGTAGCCACCTTCAGCAATGCCGCCGGCCGTATGTGGGTTAACGTGACTGCCCAACGGAGCGCTGACCTGGCCAGCTGCGTTCTGCACATAACTGTAGAAGTCAGCCACCATCTGACTCATTCCTGCCTCGTCACAGGGGTAACGCTCGGCCTGCTCAGGGTGCTGATTGGCGGTCAACAGATTAAGCGCTTCGATTGCCGCCACGCAGTGCCCCTGCCCCATCAACCAGCCACGGGTTTCGCCGGTCAGGTTATTCAATGCCAAGTAACCGGCATAGGCCGGCACCATATTCAGCGCACCACCGGTGTGCCCTTCCGGGGTCACTTTGAAATCCTCTGCCGCCAGGGGCACACCATCCAGGCGCACACGTTGGGCATAGGTCATATGCACCACCAGCCACATCCCTGCCGCAGCCAGCCGGTCCAGCGCATAAAAATGCCGGTAGACACTCGCCAGGTCAGCTTGCGAGCCCGCCTGTACCAGCTGATGTGCCAAGCGGTAAACCGCCGCACAGGTCTGTGGACTATGCTGAAAAGGGCCGTAACCGCGCTGCCAAGCGGCAAAGGACGGCTCACTGCGTGCATGCTCTGCCAACTCGTTGGCGCTAGGGAATAGCTGGGTCATATGCGACTCCTTATGGGTACCTAGAGTCTAGGACGTTGGCTACAGAAAGGAGCTGACCTGTATCAATAGCCACCGCGGCTTTTTAGCGCAGGCTAAAGCGCAACCCACTCGACTCCTATAGGTATTAGCCATGGCCCTGCTCAACT
>JAWWDH010000323.1:0-4214 GCA_033720015.1 Pseudomonas sp. | reverse complement strand
GTGCAGGTATTCGCGGCAGCGCTCGACCATGGCGCTGGAATTGTCCACGGCAATCACCCGGCAGTCGGCGATTTGCACATGCCGGCGCAGCGCTTGGGTGACTGCACCGAGCGAGCTGCCGAGGTCATACAGCACGCTGTGTGGCTGGGCGAATTGGCCAGCCAGTACGCCGATGTTCTCGACAATAGTCGGATAACCCGGCACCGAGCGTTTGATCATGTCGGGAAACACCCGCACCACATCCTCGTTGAAGGCGAAGTCGGGCACCTGAGCCAGGGGCTGGGCGAAGAGGCGGTCGGGTTGTTTGCTCACGTTGGCTGCGCACTGGTCGATAAAGCCGGGCATTTTAGCCAAGTGTTGGCCATAGCCAAACGTTGATTACATCTTTTGGTCGGAAATCAACGCGGCAGGTTGTGCGTGGCGGCAATGGGAGCCTTGTCGATGTACTTGAGTGCCGACGCTGCAACAGCCCACAGGCCTGCCCAGTAACTGAGCATGGTGGCTACAGGCGCAGCGTCGAAAGGCGCGACAAAGCGCTTGAGGCCGATCAGGCTGTCGGCTGCGGCTGGCCAAGGCAGCCTTGCGCGCCAGTGCTAGCGGGCGTTTATCGTGCAGTCAAAACGTTGCGCGGGCACCACGCCAACCTCCCAGGGGCGTTCATAGGTCAGGGCCAACTGGCCTTCACCCGCCTTGGCTACACGGAAGCGCCAGGTGGAAATGCCAGCGCTGCCGACCAATCCGGCGTCTTCAGGGTTGCTGTAGACCTCTGGGCCGAGGCTTTGCAGTACTTGTGGCGCGGAGTCGCGCAGCAGCCAGCGAAAGCCGGTGGTGGGGTTGCTCGGCAATCGCAGAATAAATTGCTGGCCGACCTGCAGCGACAGTGGGCATTTGCTCTGCTGCTTCTGCTCCAGGGTTACGCTGCTGGGTGTTTGCGCGCAAGCGGCGAGCAGTGCAAGGCCGAGCGTGAGTGTCAGGCGGGGAACAAACATGGTGAGCTCCTGGCGAAAGTCGAGGCTGCCAGCATAGCCGTTACGGCCGCCTGCGGAAATCAGCCCCCAGTGCTTGGCGCCGCTAGAGGGAGGCGCAGGCGCTGGGTGCATTCGTCGATCAGGGGCGTGAGCAGGGCAAAGCATTCATGGGGTGCCAGGCGCACTTGGTCGCTATCAGTCAGCTCATGCGTCAGGCGCTGGAGTACCTGTTGCAGCGGTGAGTCGATGGCGGGCTTTTCCAGTTCAAGGCAGAGCTGCAGAATCTGCTGTTTCAGGCGTTGCGGGCATCGCCTGTAATTGGCCGCACGCACACTCAGACCACGCAGGCGAGCGAGGCGCTCTAGGCCATGACAGGCTTTTGCGATGCCTTGCATGTGCGGATTATCGGCCTGGCAGAGGCGTGTTTCGAGGGTTTCGATGACCTCCAGCAAACCGTCGATAACCAGGCAGTGCGCGGCGAAATCCGCCGGGTTGCGGCGCAGCTGTGGCCAGTCTTGTTGCAGTGGCGCGAGCCCCAGGCTGGGGCCTGGCCAGTTCAGCCAGAGCTGGTCGAGTTGACGGGCCAAGGTATTGCGTTGGCTGGTGCTCAGTAGATCTTGCTGAGCCCCCAGGCCGCGGTGTTTTTGCAGCGTCTGCAGCAACTCGATAGCACGTTGTAGCAGCGCACCTTGCAATGCGTTGAGGTGTTGCTGATGGCGCTTTGCCGCGAGCTGACTGAGGCAGTGGCCGGCGAGTAACAGCGCCAATGCCAGGGCGAGAGCAATGCTGAGGGCCATAAATTGGTTTCCTGAACCCGTACGGTATGCAGGGGGCAGGTGAGTTGAGCAAATCCCTTGCCAGGCACTGCAAGGCCCGCAATCAGGCGTTAGTCATGCATAGCGGGTTGAATCTGTGCTCCGTATTTGGGCGGGTCTAATCGGGTTGCCCATTTGTCGTGCAGGCTGCAGTTTTACTGGCTAAACGGTTAGAGTTGCACCTTTGTCATTCCGGGTTGCACTTTTAATGCTCAACGCGCGCTTGATGCGTCTTGATGACCAAGCCCACGAACACACTCATGATCATCACCAGTTGGTGCTGTCGTTGGCTGGGCGCGCTGAATTTGAGGTCAATGGCCGTGGTGGCGAGGTGTGCCGGATGCGCGCCTGCCTGGTGCCGGGCGATGCAGACCACCAGTTTGCCGGTGTGGGCGATAACCGCATGCTGATTGTCGACCTGGATGAGCAGGGCATCTCCAGCGAAGACCGGCAGCTGCTGAGCGGTCTGTTCGAAACGCCGCGTTACCCGCAACTGGATGCCGACTTTCAGCATCTGCTGAGTTACGCCGGTGCTGAACTTGAGCGTTACGGTGCCGATCCGCTGCTGGCGCGAGCGCTCGGTGGCGTCCTGCTGCGGGCTTTGCACTTGCGGCTGTTTGGCGAGCCGCCTGCGCGGGCGGCAGGCACCTTGAATGTGGAGCGCATCGACAGCTATATCGTCGAGCATCTGGCGCGGCGTATCAGTGTGGCTGAACTGGCTCAGGTGGCCTGCCTGAGCCCCAGTCATTTCCATGCGCAGTTCAAGGACTGTGTCGGCCTGACACCGCACCAATACTTGCTAAAAACCCGTCTTGATCGCGCAGTGCGGCTGTTGCGCGAGAGCGGGCTGCCGCTGATCCGCATCGCTGAAGAATGCGGGTTCTCCAGCCAGAGCGCCCTCACCACGGCCATGCGCCGTTACCTTGGCCTGACCCCCAAGCGTTTGCGCAGCGCCGAATAAGCACCAGCGGCCAATCACTGCGTGAACTTACCCACATGGCCGGCTAAGCTGTGGCTCACAGAGGCATTCACTGTGCCAGGCAGGATGCTGTTCATAATCAAGTGAGCCCTCGAGTAGTTTGAATGAGCAAGTACCTGCATTTATCGTTCGCGCGTTCACTGCTGAGCATGTTGCTGCTGAGCACACCGCTGCATGCCGCCAGCTTGCAGGCCGAGCTGCGCGATAGCCAAGGGCAGCCCCTGGCGAATGCCGTGCTCAGCTTACGGAGTACCGCGAGTGCGCCGATGGCACCGGCTACAGCCATCATGGATCAACGCTCGCAGCAGTTCGCACCGAATGTACTGGCGGTGCGTAGCGGCACTTCGGTGATGTTTCCCAACAGCGACAATATTCGCCATCACGTCTATTCCTTCTCCCCGGCCAAGCGCTTTGAGCTGCGTCTGTACCAGGGCACCCCAAGTGAACCTGTGACCTTTGATACACCCGGCGTGGTGGTGCTCGGCTGCAATATCCATGACTGGATGCTGGGTTATGTCTATGTCACTGACGATCCCTGGTTTGCGGTCAGCGATGAGCACGGGCGGTTGAGCCTGGAGCAACTGCCGGCGGGTGCTTACACGGCCAGCCTCTGGCATCCACAAGCACCGGATATGCTGCCGCAGGCTGCGGGTGAGCTGCAATTGGCCAAGGGCGGTAATCAGCAGCGCTTTACCTTGGCGATGCAGGCCCCTGAGGTTCAGGCTGCGCCGAGTGCACCGGCCAGCGCTTTTGGCGATGCGTTTAAGCAGGCTCGCGATGCTGCGCAATAGTTTTCAGGCACGAATTGCTGGGGTACTGGTGCTGATGTTGTTGGTGGTGGTCGGCGCGCTCTATGTTGCCGTGCAAACTGCCACCAATACGGCCGTGCGCAGCCAGGCGCGTGAGCAGCTGGATGTCGGCAGTCTGGTGTTTCAACAGCTGCTCGAAGTGCGTGGCCGGCAGTTGCATGATGCGGTGCAGGTGCTGGCCGCTGATTTTGGTTTTAAGGATGCCGTGGCCAGTGGCGATACTGAAACCATTCGCTCGGCGCTGGCCAATCATGGGGCGCGGATCAATGCCAGCGCCGTGATGATGCTGAGCCTGGATGGCAGTCTGGAAATCAGCAGCGACCGGCAGATCAGTGGCGAAACGGCGCAACGCCTCAGTGCTCAGGTGATGCAGCGCCAGCGCGAGGGCATCCAGATTTTCCTCATGCCGATTGCCGATAAAATTTACCTGTTGGTGCAGGCCACGGTCACCGCGCCGTTGCCGATTGCCCGGGTGATGATGGGGTTTCAGGTGGATGATGCGTTCGCCGCCGAATTGCGCGAATTGACCCATCTGGACTTGACCCTGCTGGCGACCCAGGACGGTGCCGCGGATATTTGGATTAGCACCTTACAGCCGACGCAGCTTGAACAGCTGCAAGGCGCTATGGCCGAGCGGGCGAAT
>JAWWDH010000322.1:0-4218 GCA_033720015.1 Pseudomonas sp. | reverse complement strand
TCAGCGTGCCCGCTTCAACGGTTGCCGTCACGCCACAGCCAACGCCGCAGTAGGGACATGTGGTTTTGGCTTGCTGCGTCGTTGTGGACTGCTGCCCTGCTTTTGCCCCTCGCATAACACCTCCTCGGGTCGAGCCTGAACGCCGTATATACGTATATAAATGCCGAGCATAAAAAAACGCCCAGTCCCGTTCTCTAATGCGCTTTATAAACGCATTGAGAGAAGAGGGCTGGACGTCGTTGCCACAGCGCACCTTCAGCGGTGCAAACTAGCTTTTACCACTACAGACTTTTACATCTGCCAAATTTCTAACAGCGACACATTTTCTAACGATTCGTTATTTTTCTAACAGCTTTGGAATTGTTCTCTGCCATCGCCTAGCAATGAGTGCTTGTTGCTTGTTAACTTACTTATTGTCTTGGAAATTGCAAAAGCCAAGCCGAAAACAAACAAAATAAAATTTAATCATTTAAAAACAAAAACTTAAAAAAACAAAAACCATCACGCAACGTTCTTTTTTATACTCTGCACGCGCTAAACGGTGTGTGAGAGTGCACACCACCTCCCCTTTCGCACCATCACCGTGCAGCCTGTCCGAAGGGCTGTGTCATCGCCCCTCTACCAACCACATCTAAATATTTGAAGTTATTCGAAAATAATATTCCACATAGCCAATTGGCCAGCTCCTTGCTGTCCTTATTCAAGACAGCGTAAGGTTTCTAATCAGCTGACAGCCAACGGCGGTTGTCGCGCGTTTTTTAAACAACGCCAACGGGCAACGACGCCCCTGACACACCTTTCTTAACGAAAGGCGGTGTCAGGGGCGTTTTTTTGTTTGGTGTTCAAAGACACAGCCGCAACGACATAGAGGAGCCACCCATGGAAACCACTTCCCGGTGCTCACCCAACGACCATCTGGTGATCATTGGCAATGGCATGGCAAGTCATCGTCTCATCGAGGCGTTGGTAAAACAGCCCACACGCCCACAGCGAATCACGGTGATTGGTGCCGAGCCAACCCCTGCCTACAACCGTATTCTGCTTTCACCCCTGTTGGCCGGTGAAATGCAGCAGGATGCGCTTACCCTACGTGATGCCCAGTGGTACGCCGACCAGGGCGTTACGCTAATACTGGGTGAAAAGGTCGAGACGCTTGATCGCGCAAGCCAAACATTGACCACCGATAGCGGCCGATCGCTTGATTACGAGCATTTGGTCATCGCCACCGGCTCGCGCCCGGCGCTGCCCGATATTCCGGGTATTGAGCTTGACGGGGTGCATGGCTTTCGTGACTTGCAAGATGCTGATGCACTTAGCGACATCGCTCAACAGGGCGGTGATGCAGTGGTGGTTGGCGGCGGCCTGCTGGGCCTTGAAGCGGCTGAGGGGTTACGTAAACGCGGCAGCAAAATCAACGTAAGTGTGCTCCAACGCAGCGAGCGGCTGATGAACCGCCAATTGGATGCGACCGCTGCTCACCTACTTAAAGATACCCTCACTCAGCGCGGTTTACAGATCATCACTGACGCACAGCTAGTGCGACTAGAGGGCGACGCCCAGGGCCGGGTCGCCAAGGTGTATCTTGCCGATGGCCGCCAGTTGAACGCCTCCAGCGTGATTATTGCCGCAGGTATTACTGCCAATGCGGAACTTGGCCGCCAGGCAGGTCTGCACACGGATCGAGCTATCGTGGTGGACGAATGGCTCACCACCAGCGACCCGGCGATCTCGGCGCTGGGCGAATGCTGCCAGTTCAATGGCACCACCTACGGTTTAGTGGAGCCGATCTGGCGACAGGTAGAGGTGCTCGCCGCGACGCTGTGCGGCACGCATTCCCAAGGCTACGCAGAGGCCCCCAACGCCACCAAACTCAAAATCAGCGGTGTGGCGCTCTACGCCTTTGGGCCCACCGAGGCCAGCGCCGAGCATGAAGTACTGAATTATCACGATCTTGAGCACGGCGACTACCGCCGCCTGCTGCTGCGCAATGGCCAGATTGAAGGCGCGGTGCTTTACGGCGACACCAGCCAAGGCCCTTGGTACTTCGAGCAGGCGCTCGCGGGTACCGATCTCAACGCTTACCGCCAAGCCTTGTTGTTTGGTGCCGCTGATGTCGATGCGCTCCAGGCGAGCATGACTGACCAGCAGAACGCCCCTTCCCATCTACCGACCTCAGAGGTGGCATAATGTCTACCCAAAAACTGGCAACTCCCGAACAGCTTATTATTATTGGTAACGGCATGGTCGGCCACCATCTGGTCGAGCAGCTCGTCGATAATGCTGCCCTTGAGCGCTATCAGGTCACCGTGTTTGGCGAAGAGCGCCATCGCGCTTATGACCGTGTGCATCTCTCCGAATACTTCAGCGGCCGCGATGCCGATTCGCTCGCGCTTTGCGAAGCGGATTACTACGCCACCAGCGGTGTGGAACTGCGCACTGGTGAGGCTGTGATTGAGATCGACCGCAACTCACAAGAGGTGGTCACCGAACAGGGTCGTTACCCTTACGATCGCCTAGTGCTGGCTACCGGCTCTTTCCCCTTTGTACCGCCGATTCCCGGTAACGACCGCGATGGCTGCCTAGTGTATCGCACCCTGGATGATCTAGACGCCATCCAGGCGGCCGCCGAAAATGCTACCACCGGCGTGGTCGTAGGCGGCGGCCTGCTAGGTCTCGAAGCGGCTAACGCTCTGCGCGGTTTGAACCTGGATACGGCCGTTGTAGAGTTCGCGGCACGCCTGATGCCGATGCAGGTAGATAACGAAGGTGGTGAGCTGCTGCGCGAAAAAATTGCAGCCCTGGGCGTACAGGTGCTCACCGAGCGTGCCACCCAGCGTATTGAAGATGGCAAGGCGAGTCGCCATCGCATGGTTTTCCAAGACGACAAGGTACTGGAAACCGACTTGATTGTGTTCTCGGCAGGTATTCGCCCCCGCGACCAGTTGGCCAGGGATTGCGGGCTGGAGATTGGTGAGCGCGGCGGCGTGGTAGTGGATAACCAGTGCCTCACCAGCGACCCGGCCATTCTAGCGATTGGTGAAGTGGCGCTATGGAAGCAGAGTATTTTCGGCCTGGTCGCCCCCGGCTATCAAATGGCCAAAGCAGCGTTTTCGACGCTGACCGGTGGCGATACCCAGTTTGGCGGTGCGGATATGAGCACCAAGCTCAAGCTGCTGGGCGTGGATGTCGGCTCGATTGGTGACGCCCATGGCAATCAAAACCCCAGCGCACGCATGTTCCGCTACCTAGACCCGATCAAGCAGGAGTACCGCAAACTGGTGGTCTCCAGCGACGGTAAAAAGCTGCTCGGCGCCATGCTGGTGGGCAATAACAGCGTTTACGACACGCTGCTGCAGTACTACGCCAACGGCATTGAGTTGCCCGACGAGCCCGCCTCATTGATTCTGCCGCAAAGCAGCGGCGCCGCGCCTACTCTCGGCCCCGGCGCACTGCCGGAAACCGCCTCCATTTGCTCTTGTCACAACGTCACCAAGGGCGATATTTGCGCCACTATTGATGCGGGCGCGGTGGATCTAAGCGGCGTCAAAACGGCCACCAAAGCCAGCACCGGCTGCGGCGGCTGCACCGCACTGCTCAAAAGCGTGGTCGACCATGAGTTGGAGGCCCGCGGCGTAGAGGTCGATAAATCGATTTGCGAGCACTTCGCCCATACCCGCCAGGAGCTTTACGACATCGTGCGCGTGGAAGGCATCAAAACCTTCAGCGAATTGATCGAAAAACACGGCAATCAGGACACCCACTGCCTGGGCTGCGACATCTGCAAACCCGCCGTGGCGTCTATTCTGGCCTCCTGCTTCAATGAGCCGATCACCGACGCGGCGCATATTCCACTGCAGGATACCAACGACACCTTTATGGCCAACATGCAGAAAAACGGCACCTACTCAGTAGTACCGCGTGTTGCCGGTGGCGAGATTACCCCAGACAAGTTAATCGTGCTGGGCGAAGTGGCCAAAAAATACAGCCTCTACTCCAAGGTCACCGGCGGTCAGCGTATCGACTTGTTCGGCGCCCGCCTGGAAGACCTGCCGGATATCTGGGGCGAGCTAATTGCCGCAGGTTTCGAGACCGGACACGCCTACGGTAAATCGCTGCGCACGGTTAAATCCTGCGTCGGCAGCACCTGGTGCCGCTACGGCGTGCAGGACAGCGTCGGCATGGCGATTCAGTTAGAGAACCGCTACAAGGGGCTACGCT
>JAWWDH010000321.1:0-4228 GCA_033720015.1 Pseudomonas sp. | reverse complement strand
CCTTAAATAGTAACGTGGCAATCACCGCGCCGATAATCACGCTGCTCTCGCGCAGAGCGGCGATTTTTGCCACGCTTTCCAGTGTCATGGCCCATAACACCAGCGCGTACGCCGCGCAGTAGGTCAACCCGCCAAAGACTGACATGCGCCAGTGTCGGCGAACGTGTTGGCCCAGGGCAGGGCCTCGTCGCCAAGCGGCGAGCAGTGGGATCGGTATGCTCAGCAGTAAAGTGAAATACACCAGGTACTGCAGCACGCTATCTGAGTTGCGCACGCCATGAGCGTCGATCACTGTGTACAAGGCCACGCACACCCCGGCCGCTAGCGCGTTGCGCGGTGCCTGCCAGTTTTGGGTTACGTGCAGCAAACTGAGCACCCCGAGCGACAACACCACAACGCCGAGGATGCCCAGATCTGGCAGCGACTCCCCCAGCCACGCGGCAGCAAACACCACTACCAGCAGTGGTGGTAAGCCGCGAACAAGTGGATACACCTGACCGAAGTCGCCGAAAGCGTAAGCGCGGATTAGGAAGTAGCGATAGAACAGGTTGACCACGGTCGATAAACCAATCACCACCCATACCTCTAATGAAGGCAGGTCCACGAAGGGTAGCAATGCCAAGGCAAGCACAAACGCTACGGTATCGACCATTGCCATCGAGGATAAGCGGTCACTGCTGGACTTGACCACCGCGTTCCAGCTGGCGTGCATAAACGCCGAAATCAACACCAATATTATGGCCAGGTTGGCATCTGACATGGGATTACTCACTGAGAAAGCCAGCCAGCATGCCCAGTACGAAGGTATCAATCTAATCGATTAGAGCTTTTTCTGTTATTGGTTCTGCTTATCCATTGCCAATCCCTAAGGCTGAGGAGTTAGCGGGTTGCGGTCAGTATCCCCTCACGATGTTTAGCAACGCGCCTATAGACTCACAGCGCATTTTTGCGCAGCGAGTTGCGAGTTTTGTTGGATTGCTAGCGGCGCGTCAACATTGGCCAGTACATCCCTTCCGGCTCTATACCTTGCACCACTAGGCGGCAGTAGGGGAGTAATAGCTCAGCATCTCGCTGAGCTTTCGCGCGGTCATGCTCAAGCGTCAGAGTGCACGACTTGAAATCGCGCTGGTACCGGAAGGATTCAGTGGTTGGATCTCAACTCGGTTTCGCTCATGACGGGCAGCAGAGCCCTGAATCTCGGTAAACTGGGAAAATTCACAAGACGAAGGGACGTTGCTGCTTTACCCGAATGCCGCCATTTTCAAGGCATGGGTCTGTATAGCCATTACCTATAGACGGCCGGGCTGGTCAGTTATGCATCACAACTGCCGACCCAAGAGGCGAAGTGTAAAGATGGCTTTAATAAACCAACCACAGCAGACGAAACCATACGGGCATGGAAAGTCTCGTTGCAGGTTGGCATCGCGCCTCGCAGCAAAGCTGGCGCCTTAATTAGTTAGGCTCGACCGTACCATGTCCAGAAAGGTCTCGATGATTCGTCGCGCGCCTTGAGTGCGCAGGCATACCAATGTTTCGGTCATGTAACGCTGGCAATCCTCAATCGGCAAGGCGCGCATGCTGCGGCTGCTGCCGAACTCCGCCGCCGAGACGATGCCCACCCCCAGCCCGGCGGCGACCATCTCGAACACCGCCTCGCGCCCCTCTACCTCGATGGCTGGGCGCAGTCGTGCGCCTACACGCAGCATTTCGTCCTCAATGCTTTGTCGAGTTGTTGAGCCGCGCTCACGCAACACCAGCGGTGTGTTGTCGAGGTCGGCCAGCACAATAGATTCGCGCTCGGCCCAAGGATGTCCCGGTCCGACAAAGGCCACCAGCGGTGCCGTGCTGAGTACTTGGGTTAACAAATTTGGGTCTTCGATCGGCCGGCCAAGCACAGCAAAGTCAGCCTTGAACTCGAACAGCCGGGCCAACGCCTCGTCGGTATTGCCGGTCACCACGCTGAAGCGAATGCCCGGGTAACGCTCGTTGAACCGGGCGATAAATGGCAGCACATGCACCGGCGAGTCGACCGCCAAGGTCAGACTGCCGGCTTGTAAGGCCTGTGAGCTGGACAGCAACTCCTGCGCCTCTGCTGCTACGGCATACAGGCGCTGGGTGATGCCCAGCAACTGCTCGCCCAGTTCAGTCAGCTGTACCGAACGCTTCGTGCGGTTGAATAGCAACACACCGAACTGCTCTTCCAACTTGCGTACTTGGTCGGAGACTGCCGGCTGGCTGAGAAACAGACGTTCTGCGGCACGGGTAAAGCTGCCTTGCTGAGCCACCGCATGAAAGGCCCGTAACTGCGCGTGTGATACCGCCATGAACACCTCATTAATAATCTGAGCTTATTTTAGAAATACTATAAATCGATTTTATTTATTATCTATAACTTGTTTTTATCTTCTCCAGCACGGCGTACCGCCGCCTCAACACACGCTGGAGACGATCATGAGCAAAGCTGAATTCCCCATCGCACGTCCTGCCCTTAACGCACCCGCCCTAGGCGAGCCGTACCTGCTCACCCCAGGTCCACTGACCACCTCGCTGGCCACCAAGCAAGCCATGCTGAGCGATTGGGGTTCTTGGGACGCCGATTTCAACCGCATCACTGCTGAAATCCGCCAAGGCTTGTTAGTGATGGCCGGCGTGCATGACGACAGCTACGCCTGCGTGCCCCTGCAAGGCAGTGGCACTTTCGCCGTGGAAGCCGCGCTGGCCACCGCCATCGCGCGTGATGGCAAAGCGTTGGTGCTGATGAACGGTGCCTACGGTAAGCGTGCCACGCAAATTCTCGACTATTTGGGCCGCGACTATATCGCTCTGGACAAGGGTGACTACCTGCCGCCGCAGCCGGAAGAAGTTGCCGAATTACTCGCCGCCAACCCCGACGTCACCGACGTGTTCCTGGTTCACTGCGAAACCAGCTCGGGCATTCTCAACCCGCTGCGCGAGATCGCCGACGTGGTCAAGGCTCATGGTAAGGGTCTGATTGTCGACGCCATGAGCTCCTTCGGTGCGGTTCCGCTGACCGTCGATGAGATCCCCTTCGACGTCATGGTGTCATCGGCCAACAAGTGCATCGAGGGCATCCCTGGCTTCGGTTTCGTCATCATCCGCCGTACGTTGCTGGAGCAGTCAAAGGGCCGTGCCCACTCCCTGAGCCTGGACCTGCTAGAGCAGTGGCAGTACATGGAGCGCACCGGCCAGTGGCGCTTCACCCCGCCGACCCATAGCGTCGTGGCCTTTCGCAAAGCGCTCGAACAGCACGTTGCCGAAGGCGGTGTCAGCGGACGGCAGATGCGTTACACCAACAATCGCAATGTCCTGGTCAGTGGCATGCGCGACCTCGGCTTCCAGACCCTGCTGGAAGATCGCTGGCTGTCGCCGATCATCACCACCTTCTTCAGCCCGGCCCACCCAAACTTCGAGTTCAAGCGTTTCTACGACGAACTCAAGGCCCGTCAGTTCCTGATCTACCCCGGCAAGCTGACCACCGCAGAGAGCTTTCGCATCGGCTGTATCGGCCAAATCGACGAGCGCATTGTCGCTCAGCTGTTGCGCGCCATTGCCGATGCCCTCGCGGTTATGGGTGTAGATGCCTGCCAACCCGCTGCCTAAGAAACGCGACCGTCATGCACCTTGAGTACCTGTAATACGGAGCCGACTCGCAGAGCTTGATCCAGGATACTGACACCGCAGGTCGTTGAGCGGTGTCAGTATTCGACGCAGCAGCGTAGGAAAGAACCTCTGATTCGTTGGTCCCGATACATCTGGATATACCCGTTCGCGAGAACGGCGAAAGAAGTGCTTTTAACAACAACAAATTGCAGTCATTGAACTGCAAGCACACTAAATTCAGAGGACCGCAGCATGAATCATTCGACAAGCCCCTCACCCTTCAACCTCGGCAGCCTAAAGCGCTGGCGTTTACAGATATTTGCCATCACCTGGCTGGCTTACGCCGCCTTCTACTTCACCCGCAAGGCCTTCTCGGTGGCCAAGCTGGGCATCGGCGATGACCCAGATTTTATGATGGAAAAATCCGTCATGGCCAACCTAGACGCCCTGTACCTGGGCGCCTATGCCATCGGTCAATTCACCTGGGGCATTCTCGCCGACCGCTTTGGTCCACGCGTCGTGGTTCTCGGCGGTCTGCTGATCTCGGCCGCCGCCGCTGCGATCATGGGCACCTTCGCCACCCTGCCGATCTTCGCCACCATGATGG
>JAWWDH010000320.1:0-4250 GCA_033720015.1 Pseudomonas sp. | reverse complement strand
TACAAGGAAAAGACCGAGGCAATGAAGGCCAAGATAAAAAAGGCCATGACATACCCTATCTCGGTTGTCGTAGTGGCGATTGTGGTAACCACCATTTTGCTGATCAAAGTTGTTCCCGCGTTCAAAAGCGTTTTCGATAACTTTGGTGCAGAACTACCAGCCTTCACTCAGCTGGTAGTGGCTATGTCTGAAGGACTCCAGAAATGGTGGTTCGTCTTTGTCATCGCAATATTCGGCATTGGCTATATCCTTAAGGAGGCCAATCTGCGCTCGGAAAAATTCCGTAATTGGAAAGATAGAACACTACTAAAGACCCCTGTCATCGGGGACATCCTTTACAAATCGGCAATCGCTCGTTATGCCCGCACACTAGCTACCACCTTTGCTGCCGGCGTACCACTGGTTGAGTCCCTTGACTCGGTCGCTGGCGCCGTGGGCAACGTGGTGTTCCGTAACGCAGTGAACAAAGTCAAACAAGATGTCTCCTCCGGCACACAACTAAACTTCGCCATGCGCACCTCTGGCGTATTCCCTAGCATGGCAATACAGATGACAGCAATTGGCGAGGAGTCCGGCGCACTCGATATGATGCTGGACAAGGTTGCCACCTTCTATGAGGACGAGGTCGATAATAAAGTCGACAACCTCGCCACCCTTATGGAACCAATGATCATGGCAGTACTCGGCGTATTGGTTGGCGGATTAATCATCGCGATGTACTTACCAATTTTCCAACTTGGTCAAATTGTAGGCAACTAGCATTGTCCTTGCTCAATTTCCTGGCCAGCAGCTTGCTGGCTTTTGCTTTATGCGCGCTACTCATTGGCTTACTGGTCGGTAGTTTTCTCAACGTAGTAATTTTCCGCCTGCCGAAAATGATGCAGCGCGACTGGCGCGAGCAGGCGCGTGAGATATTAGAGCTGCCTGGCGAGCCTGAAACAGCCACATTCAACCTGGTGCTGCCCAACTCGCAATGCCCGCACTGCGCCCACGAAATAAAGCCCTGGGAAAATATTCCGGTTATTAGTTATCTGTTCCTGCGCGGAAAATGCTCCAGCTGTAAAGCACCGATCAGCCTGCGCTACCCATTGGTTGAACTGACCTGCGGCTTGCTCTCGGCCTATATCGCCTGGCACTTCGGTTTCACCTGGCAGGCCGGGGCGATGCTGCTGTTGACCTGGAGTTTGTTGGCGATGAGCCTGATCGACGCCGACCACCAGTTACTTCCGGACTCACTGGTGCTGCCGCTACTCTGGCTCGGTTTAATTACCAATAGTTTTGGCCTGTTTACCAGTCTGGAAGATGCACTCTGGGGTGCGATTGCCGGCTATCTAAGCCTGTGGTCGGTGTACTGGCTGTTCAAGCTGGTCACCGGCAAGGAAGGCATGGGTTATGGTGACTTCAAGCTGCTGGCCATGCTCGGCGCGTGGGGCGGCTGGCAGGTTTTGCCGCTGACAATTTTGCTGTCCTCACTAGTGGGTGCGGTACTTGGGCTAATCATGTTGCGCCTGCGCAACGCCGAAACCAGCACACCGATCCCCTTCGGCCCTTACTTGGCAATTGCTGGCTGGATTGCTTTGCTCTGGGGCGAGCGGATCACCTCCAGCTACCTGCAGATTGCTGGTTTCTAATTGTAGGGTCACTCATAGCACCCGCACCGCAGATGGGTTACGGCGCAATTAGCTACGCACCAGCAGATCACCTGCCACCATGCGCCTAACCCATCCTACGAAGCATCGCGTACAACAGGCACCCAAGCAGGGCGGACGATTCAACATAAACGACAGCCTTGCCCGCGCGGTTAGCCACCAACAAGGTGCCTGCACTACAATCGCGTCTTCGAATGACCGACACGAGCACGCACCTTGAGCACAAAACCCTGGATTCTTGGCCTTACCGGCGGCATCGGCAGCGGCAAGAGTGCTGTCGCCCAGCACTTTATAGATTTGGGTGTGCACCTGGTGGACGCCGATCATGCGGCGCGCTGGGTGGTCGAACCTGGCAAGCCGGCGCTGGCCAAGTTAGTCGAGCACTTCGGCGCGGAGGTCTTGCAGGCCGATGGCCAGCTGGATCGCCCGGCGCTGCGCCAACGGATTTTCGCCGATGCAGCCGAGCGGCGCTGGCTTGAAGCCTTGCTGCACCCGCTGATAGCACAGGAGATCAACCAGTACCTGGCGCGCGCAGAATCCCCCTACGCCATTCTGGTGTCACCACTACTGGTTGAGTCAGGCCAGTACAAACTGGCCCAACGCATACTCGTCGTGGATGCGCCCGAGCATCTGCAAATAGCGCGCACCATCGCCCGCGACCAGAGCTCAAGCGAACAGGTGCAGGCCATCCTCAAGGCCCAAGCCAGCCGTGAAGAGCGCCTGAGCCACGCACACGATGTGTTGCTCAATGATCAAGACCTACACGAGCTAAAAGCCGAAGTGGAACGACTGCATACCTTTTATCTGAGCCTACGCGGAGGCCAAGCATGAGCACCCCAACCTTAGTCACCTGCCCCACCTGCAGCGCCCCCGTCGAGTGGGGCCCGCAAAGCCCGAGCCGGCCCTTCTGCTCTGAGCGCTGCAAGCTGATTGACCTTGGCGCATGGGCCTCGGAAGAGCACGCGATCGCTGGCAATCCACTTGAAGACGATTTGTTTTCTGGTGAACTGCCGCCGCGCGAACATTGACCGTCAGGGCCGCATAAAGCTGTACTCACGCTCGCCATCTAAGTTATCGGCGAAAAACTGCAGCTCTGCGGCTAGATCTGTCGCACTGCGCGTGACCCGATTACGTTCGATAGCCGCGTTGAGCAACGCCCGCAACGCTAGCGCCTGATCAAAACCCTGCACCTCAATACCCTGCAAACTTTGCTCGATCACTTGCCTTGCCCACTGATGTACGCCCATCTCACGCCCTCCTGACTGCTAGAGGAACGATGCGCTATTACCGCGCCCGGTGATTGACTTGGATCAACCGGCGCAGCGCAATCAAGACGCTGAAGGCCAAGTCATCAGCGCGGCAGATCATCATCCTTCCAGGGCGCGGCCAGATAACGCGTGCGGTTGAAGGTTTCCAGCCAGTCCGGACAGAACACCACCAGCGCCGTCACCAACAGGCCATTGATAAAGGCCTCTGGGAATATCACCAGCCAGAGGTAGCCGATAAAGTCCTCCAGCCAGGGCGGCATCGGAAACAGCCCATCCAGCCAGAGCAGCGTCAAGGCGGCGACAATACATAACAATGCCGCTAGCGCTGCGGCGAAAAAGCCACTGCAGAAGATGTAGACGAACAGATTGCGCGGCTGCTTTTTCTCGACCCAGAGCGCACAGGCCTCGGTCACCCATACGGGAATCGCCACCAGCAGCACACCATTGACGCCGAGCGCAGCAAAGTCCTGCCGACCCAGCGCCAGCAAACCCAACTGGGCAATCAACCCCACCAACATGGCCAGCGGCCAATCCAGCAACAGGGTGACCGCCGTCATGCCGATAAACTGGTAGGACAGCCCTGAGTCGAAATCCCGGCGTATCAGCCACAACACAAACAACGCCAGCGCCGTGCCGCCGAGCAGATGCTGGCGCCGCACATCACTGCACAGTTCGACCCAGGGCGTGCGCCAGAGGGCCCAGCACAGCAGCGGCAGATAGATCAGCCACCCGACTACCTGGCTGGTGGAAGACAGCAAGTGCGCGGCAATCATCCAGAACAAACTCCCCGTGATCGTGGTGACGCATGCAGTCTACAACCGCTGCTACTGCGCACGTCCAAGCTGGCGATAAAAAGCCTGTAGCCAGCGCCGCAGAGGGCTACCAACTAACCGGCCGTGCAGGCTAAGCTGAAGCCATGGATGACTCAGACTACCTGCGCCTGTTAACGCATCAGGCCGAACAAGCCAACGCCTTTCTCTCCAACGCGCGCAAATGGGAACGCGAGCGCTGGGTGTGCCAGCGCCTGCTGCAAGCATTAAATGTCGGCCATCGCCTGGATGAATTCAGCGCCGCGGGCCATGAGCCACCAGACGTATTGTTCCGCGACGCCAGTTTTGAAGTGTTCTTCGTGCTCGACGAAGGCCGCCGCTTGAACGATGAGTGGCGCGCCGAACTGGAACGACGGCGCAGTGCGTTTTCCCTTAGCCAACTGGTGCGCCGTGAAGCCAAGCCCAGGCGTATTGCCGCGGGCAATCTGCAACAGCGGCTGACGCCAACCCTGCGCAAAAAAGCCCATAACTACCAAGAGCGCGGCCTCGATCTGGGCGAGCTG
>JAWWDH010000319.1:0-4260 GCA_033720015.1 Pseudomonas sp. | reverse complement strand
TCAGCCAACGGTTTACTGGCCACGGCTTGCACATGCGGCAGGGTTCGGGCATCGCGAACCTGTTCTTCAAGCACCGCGGCCTCGAACTCATCCAGCGTGATGCTATCGGCTAACTCGACCGCAGCGTCCTGCAACAAGCTATCCAGATAGGACTGCAAGGCCAGTTGCGGACGTGTAGCGGTAGCAAGAGGAAGACTCATGAATACAACCCGTAATAACAATCTGTACAGACTATCGGCCGCGCTAGCGCCAGACTTGAGCCGATATCTTCAGCATGGCCGCTCACTTCAGGCGACCTGTGCGGCAAGCTGCTGCGCCAACATGTGCTTGAGCAGCGCCCGGTAGGCAATGACTCCGCGGCTATTTTTGTCGAATTGCGACGGCGTAAGACCTGCCCGGCTGGCATCGCGCAAACGCGTATCGACCGGAATATAAGCCTGCCACAGATGCTCAAGGTAATTGTCGCGCAATACCCGCAAGGTGCTCATGGAGGTCTGTGTGCGGCGATCGAACAGGGTCGGCACGATGGTGTAAGGCAGCGCCTGCTGGCGCGAGCGGTTGATCATCGCCAGGGTATTGACCATTCGTTCAAGGCCTTTAACCGCAAGAAACTCAGTTTGCACCGGAATCACCAACTGTTGGCTGGCCGCCAAGGCATTGACCATCAGTACGCCGAGCAAGGGCGGACTGTCGATCCCCGCAGGATCGAAATCCTCCCAAAGTTGCGCCAGGCTCTTGGCAATCACCAAGCCCAAGCCACTCTGCCCTGGCGACTGACGCTCCAGCGTGGCCAGTGCGGTGCTGGAAGGCAGCAAGGAAATACGCTCATGACTGGTCGGCAACAACAATTGCTGCGGCAAGCCGCGCGGTACGCTGCCCTTGTGCTGAAACAAGTCAAAGCTGCTGTGTTCCAGGCTGTCCGGGTCATGCCCGAAATAACTGGTCATCGACCCATGGGGATCGAGGTCGACCACCACCACGCGCTTACCGGCATCGGCCAGCAAGCCCGCCAAGGCGATTGATGTGGTGGTCTTGCCGACTCCACCTTTTTGATTGGCTACTGCCCAGACTCTCATCGTTATCATCCTCCCGGTGCAGTTGATACCTGACCGAGAACGGGGCCACCCTTATGAGGCCGGCGACGGGGGATTGACGGCACCCGCTTGCGGGGCCGGCGCTGCGGGGGCTGCTGCAGGTTGTGTGCCAGCCCGCTTCAAGGCCGCATCGGGTTTGGCATTGGCGCTGCCCACACCACTGACGCTACGGCGTACATCGAGATTGCGCGAGATTACCAACACCACCCGTCGATTACGCCCTCGCCCCTCGGCCGTGCTGTTATCGGCTACAGGCTGAAACTCACCGTAGCCCACTGCGGCCAAACGACTCGGCTTCACCCCATCCATCGCCAGCATCCGCACGATGCTGGCGGCCCGGGCGGTAGACAGCTCCCAGTTGGTGGGAAACTGCGCGGTTTGAATCGGCAGGTTATCGGTGAAGCCTTCGACATGAACCGGGTTTTCGTAAGGTGCCAGAATTTTGGCTACCTTCTCGATAATTGCGAAAGCCGCATTATTGGGTACCGCATCACCGCTGACAAACAGCAGGCTGGAGCTGAGCTCAATCTCGATCCATAACTCATTGCCACTGACCTTGAGCTGTTCGGACTGAATCAAGTCGCCAAATGCTGTCCGTATGCTTTGGGCGATGCTTTCCAGCGAATCGGCAGCTGACAGCGTGCTTTCTTCATCCACCAAGGCACGATCCGGCTCGGTAGTGCGCGGTCGCTCATCCCCCACCGGGATCGGCTTGATCGCCCGATCAGGTTGATTGAACACCCCGGTCAGGCTGTCTGAAAGGATTTTGTACTTGCCTTCGTTGATCGAGGAAATCGAGTACATCACCACGAAAAACGCGAACAGCAAGGTGATGAAGTCGGCATAGGAAACCAGCCAACGCTCATGGTTTTCATGTTCTTCTTGATGACGCCTGCGGGCCATGCGGTGCCTCCATCAGTCCATAAAGCCTTGCAGCTTTAATTCGATGGAGCGCGGGTTCTCACCCTCGGCAATCGACAAAATGCCTTCGAGCAGCATCTCGCGGTAACGCGATTGGCGCTGGGCAATGGCTTTGAGCTTATTGCCGATGGGCAACAGCAACAGGTTGGCAAATCCGACTCCGTAGATGGTGGCCACAAAGGCCACAGCAATCCCACTGCCGAGCATGCTCGGGTCGGCCAGATTGCCCATCACATGGATCAAGCCCATAACGGCACCGATAATGCCGATGGTGGGCGCGTATCCACCCATGCTTTCAAATACCTTGGCGGCCTGAATATCGCGGCCTTCCTGGGTGTACAGATCGACTTCGAGAATAGTGCGAATGGCCTCAGGCTCCGCACCGTCGACCAACAGCTGTAAACCTTTACGGGCGAAGGGGTCTACCTCGACATCGGCCACCGCCTCAAGCCCCAGCAAGCCTTCCTTGCGCGCGGTCATGCTCCAGCCAACCACCCGGTTGATACCGCCAATCAGGTCGATGCGCGGCGGGAAAAAAATCCAGCTGATAATTGCCAGCGAGCGTTTGAATACATGTACGGGCGCCTGCAAGAACGCGGCGCCCAAGGTGCCGCCGATCACGATCAGCGCCGCCGGCCCGTTGAGCAAAGCGGCAACATGGCCGCCCTCGAGGTAGTTACCGCCGAGGATCGCGACAAACGCCAGGATGACCCCAATCAGGCTTAGTACATCCATTAAATGCAGGTCTCCACCAGATGCCTGCCGATAGCGTCCAACGGGTAGATGGCATCGGCCAGATTGGCTTTGACGATGGCCATTGGCATGCCATAAATCACACAGCTGGCTTCATCCTGCGCCCACACTTGACTGCCCATCTGCTTGAGCAGGCGCGCACCTTCACGACCGTCCGCGCCCATTCCCGTCAGCACCACCGCCAGCACCTTATCCGCATAAGACTTGGCCACAGAGCCAAAGGTGATGTCGACACAAGGCTTGTAGTTGAGTCGTTCATCCCCCGGAAGAATCTTCACCACGCCACGGGCATCAACCATCATCTGCTTGCCACCAGGGGCCAGCAGCGCCAGACCAGGACGTACAACATCACCGTCCTCGGCCTCTTTGACGCTGATGCGGCATAGCTTGTCGAGACGCTCGGCAAAGGCTTTGGTGAATGCAGCGGGCATGTGCTGGATCAGTACGATCGGCGCCGGAAAGTTAGCCGGCAACTGGGTCAACACACGTTGTAGCGCCACCGGGCCACCGGTTGAGGTGCCGATCGCGACGAGCTTGTAGAGTTTACGTTTGGGCGCAGCGCTGGTAACCGCTGGCGTAGATGTAGCGGCCGGACGCGCCAGCGAGCTGGCGGGCGAATTGGAGCGCGCGGCTGGTCGGGGTTGCGCAACCGCTGTTGCCGTAGGCGCGGCCACGGGTAGCGCGCTCAGGCTGCGGCGGTTACTGCGGGCAATGGTATGAATTTTCTCGCAGAGCAGCTGCTTGACCCGTTCGGGGTTGCGCGAGATGTCCTCGAAATTCTTCGGCAGAAAGTCCACAGCCCCTGCTTCAAGGGCATCCAGGGTGACGCGAGCGCCCTCATGGGTCAGCGAGGAGAACATCAATACCGGCGTTGGGCAGCGCTGCATGATGTTACGCACGGCTGTGATGCCATCCATCATCGGCATCTCGTAATCCATAGTAATCACATCGGGCTTAAGCGCCTGCGCCTGCTCGATAGCTTCACGGCCGTTAGTGGCGGTACCGATGACCTGGATATTCGGATCGGCTGAAAGAATTTCCGACACGCGCCGACGAAAAAAACCGGAGTCATCAACCACCAACACCTTAACAGCCATAAACAACTCCTAAGCGACGCGACAAATGCCCGCGCCGCGAACAATCAGATACGCCGCGCGTAATGTTTGAGCATGCTTGGCACGTCAAGAATCAGCGCAATACGGCCGTCACCGGTGATAGTCGCGCCTGACATGCCTGGAGTGCCTTGCAGCATCTTGCCCAGCGGCTTGATCACCACTTCTTCCTGGCCCACCAGCTGATCGACCACAAAGCCAATACGCTGGCTGCCGACCGTGAGAATCACCACGTGCCCCTCACCCTGCTCCACGTGGGCGGCATTGCCGATCAACCAACGCTTGAGGTAGAACAGCGGCAAGGCTTTGTCACGCACAATCACCACTTCCTGACCATCAACAACATTGGTGCGCGACAGATCGAGGTGGAAGATTTCGTT
>JAWWDH010000318.1:0-4266 GCA_033720015.1 Pseudomonas sp. | reverse complement strand
TGCATTCGCTGGATTTTGCCGAGATTGCCGAGCTGCAACGGCGTGCTGACTGGCATGCTGCCGGCGAGCTATTGGCCGGGGCCGCGCAGGGCTTGCAGCAGGCGGGCGCGACAGCCGTGTTGCTGGCGACCAACACCATGCACAAGGTGGCTCCAGCGTTAGAGGCCGCCGTCGATATCCCCTTGCTGCATATCGGTGATGCCGTCGGTCAGGCGTTGCAGCGGCAGGGTGTGCGCCGTGCAGCCCTGCTCGGTACACGCTTTACCATGCAGGAAGACTTCTATCGTCAGCGTCTGGCTGAGCGTTTTGCGATTGAGGTGATCACGCCGCCGCCTGCACAGATGGCGGAAATCAACCGGGTGATCTTTGCCGAGCTGTGTCAGGGCCAGTTTCTGGCACCTGCCCGCGATTTCTATCGGGACTGCTTGCGCACGCTGCGCGACCAGGGCGCCGAGGTGGCAATTCTTGGCTGTACTGAAATCGGCTTATTGCTCGACGGCGTGGACGCACCACTGCCGTTGCTCGACAGCGCCGAGGTGCATGTGGCGATGGGGCTAGAGTGGCTGCTGAGTTCGTAGGGTGGATGACGCTCTATCCATCCACCGGGGCAGTTGGTGGCTGAAAAAGGCGTCATTCACCCTACAGCTCTGTTCAGGACGAACAGCTGATTTCCAGGTGCTTGCCCCACTCCGGCGGACGCTGGGCATGGCGTTCGAAGCCTGGCTGCTCGGCGAAGGGCTGTGACAGCACCTGATGCAGCTCACGCACCGGGGCATAGTCACCCTGTTCGGCGGCCGTGATCGCTTCTTGCGCCAGGTAGTTGCGCAGGATGTATTTGGGGTTAACCGCATGCATGCGCGCGCGGCGTTGCGCCTGCTCCGTACCATCCTGAGTGCTGCGCGCCAGGTAGTCGGCGGCCCAGGCGTCGAAGCCGGCGAGGTCGCTAAAATCATCACGCAGACGCGCCACGGCTTGGGCCGCTGGGCTGTCGCCCAGCTCACGGAAGAACCGGGTGTAATCCACCGCGCTGCTTTGCATCAGTTGCAGCAGGCGCTGTACCAGGGCTCCATCGCCCTCATCGGCACTGACCAGGCCCAGGCGTTTACGCATCAGGTCGAGGTAGTGCGCTTGATACAGCGGCAGGAACAGGCCGAGGGTTTCGCGCAGGGCGTCGACCTCCACCAGCGGCACCAGCGCCTGACCGAGGGCAGCGAGGTTCCACTGGGCGATGGGCACCTGGTTGCTAAAGCTATAGCGCCCCGTGTCGTCCGAGTGGTTGCAGATGTGCTGGGCATCGAAGTCATCGAGGAAGGCATACGGGCCGTAGTCGAAGGTGATGCCGAGAATCGACATGTTGTCGGTGTTCATCACCCCATGGCAGAAGCCATACGCCTGCCAGTAGGCGATCATCGCGGCGTTGCGTTCGAGTATTTCGCGGAACATCGCCAGGTACGGCTGCTCGTGCTGCAGGCAGTCGGCGTAGTGGCAGTGCAGCACATGCTCGGCCAGCTGCTTCAGTTGTTCATGCTGCTGGGTGTAATAGAAGTACTCGAAGTGGCCGAAGCGCACATGGCTGGGGGCCAGGCGCAGGACCATGGCCGCGCTTTCCTGTTGTTCGCGCCACACCGGGGTGCTGGAGCCTGTTACGCACAGCGCTCTTGAGGTCGGAATGCCCAGGGCATGCAGGTGTTCGCTGGCGAGAAACTCGCGGATCGAGGAGCGCAGCACCGCACGGCCATCGCCCATGCGTGAGTAGGGGGTTTGCCCGGCACCTTTCAGGTGCAGGTCCCAATACTCGCCGGCCTCGTTGACCACTTCACCGAGCAGCAAGCCGCGACCATCGCCCAGGCGCGGGTTGTAGCCGCCAAACTGATGCCCGGAATAGACCATGGCGCGCGGCTCGGCGCTGCTCCACAGCTTGTGCCCGGTGAATATCTGCGCAAACACTGCGCTGTCGGCCTCGCTTGGGGCGAGGTCGAGCAGCGCCATGGCCGCCTGGCTGGCCACCACCACACGCGGCTCGGCAATCGGCTCTGGCAGCACATGGCTGGAAAACGCGTCGCCGAGGCGGGCGAAACGGTTGTCGAACTGCAGCTCGATGAGCGACTTCACGGTCAGGCTCCAGCCGGGCAAAGCGGCCCGGCAGCGGTGAGGGTTCAGGCCCGCCATGGCGGGCCGTATCGCTGACTTACAGCGGGTCTGCGGCAGTTGCCGGCGGCAGGGGTTCTTGCTTGGTGGCTGCTGCTGCGGCCGTGATTAGTTGCCCAGTGCTCAGGTTGAACTCCTGGCCCTGGAGGTTTTTGACCATCACGTCGACCTGGTTAAACGCCATCTCCACGTTGTGCTCGCGGAAGCTCAAGGCGATGCGCGTGAGGATTTCGTCAGTGGCCGCGTTGCGGTCACCCAGCTCGCGCACATGAAAGCGCAACTCGTAGTCAAAGGTGCTTGCGCTGATGGTCAGGAAGAACAGCTGCGGGGCTGGATCGCGCAGGACCCGCGGGTTTTCCTCGGCGGCCTGCATCATCAGGCTGCGCGCCAGCGGCAGGTCGGTCTCGTAGGCCACACCGATTTTGATGATGACCCGGGTGATGGTGTCGTTGAGCGACCAGTTGATCAGTTGATCGGTGACGAAGGTCTTGTTCGGCACGATGATTTCTTTGCGGTCGAAATCGGTGATGGTGGTGGCGCGGATACGGATCTTGCTCACCGTACCGGACAGATTGCCGATGGTCACCACGTCACCAATCCGCACCGGGCGCTCGAAGAGGATGATCAAACCGGAAATAAAGTTAGCGAAAATCTCCTGCAAACCGAAGCCCAGGCCCACCGACAGCGCCGCCACCAGCCATTGCAACTTGTCCCAACTGACCCCGAGGGTCGACAGGGTGGTGACAAAGCCGATCGCCACAATCAGATAGGACAGCAAGGTGGTGGTGGCGTAGGCGCTGCCCTGGGCCAGGCTCAACCGTGACAGCACCAGCACTTCGAGCAAGCCAGGCAGGTTACGCCCCAGGGCCACGGTGATGCCGACTATGATCAGCGCCCCCAACACGTCGCTGAGGCTAATGGGCACTAGTGTGGCGGCGTCACCGCTGCCGCTGCTGTATTCGTAGAGCGCGATGTTATCCAGGTAGGCAAATACTGAGATCAGGTCCGCCCAGACCCAGTACAGGCTGAAGATAAACGCGCCGAGTAAGGCCAGGCGAATGAGCCGCTGCGACTGTTGGTTGACCTGTTCGATATCCAGTGTCGGCTCTTCGACCACGGTTTCCGAGCCTTCGCCATCCTTACTCTGTGCTTCGCGCTTACTGATGGCGCGCTGGTAGGCCAAGCGGCGAGCGGCCACCGAGAGGCCACGGATGAAGGTGGCTTCAATCACCAGCCAAATCACCAGCAGATAGAGCGTGTCGATCAGGCGTTCACTGAGTTTAAGTGCGGTGTAGTAGTAGCCTAAGCCGACCGCGATGATCAGTGCCAGTGGCAGCAAACTGAGGGCGATACCGATGAGCATGCGTAATACGGAGGCGTGTTCACGCGCCGGGCCACTGAGCAGAAGCTTGTATAGCAACCAGACCATCAGGGCGTAGCAGCTAAGCACCACGGTCAGCCCGATGACGTCATCGCCGAGGCTTGCTGGCTGGTGTTTAGCGACCGTTACCACGGCCACCAGCGCCATCACGACTAAGCCCAGGCGCCGCACCTGCTTATGCAGGAAGGTCACGTGCGGGCGACCCCAGCGGAAGTGCAACTCGGCCACGCCAGCATCGGCGAGGATGCGGTACAGGGTGTAGAACACCAGCCAGGCCTGGGCCATCTGGAACAGTGCATCACCCAGGTTTACGTTTTGTCCGCGGGCATCCATCTGCAAAGCAAAACCGCACAGGGCCAGGAACAATGTGCCGGGCAACGCCAGGAGCACGTTGAGCATGATCGCCAGCGGCGTATGCAATTGGCTGTCACGTTTGAAGTGGCAGATGTCTTGATGCAGCTCACCCAGCTTGCGGTAGAGGAAGCCGCGCCGCCACAGCAGCACCGCAATCAGCAGCAGCAGCGGTAGGAACAGCAGCGGCCGCTCGGTCAGGCCGGCACCTAACTGACGCAGGTTGGCCCCCCAGGGCGACTCGGCTATCTGCCGCTTCAGCAACTGGGGTACGGATTTGAACCACTCCAGATCCAGCGGTTTATTGCTGGGGATCCAGAACATCTGTTCATCGAGGGTGTTGCGCAGGGTTTCGGCAGTGGCTTTCAGTTGTTTCTGATTGAGCT
>JAWWDH010000317.1:0-4269 GCA_033720015.1 Pseudomonas sp. | reverse complement strand
GGCCTGCCGCTGCAAACCCCGGAACGCTTCGCTCGCACAGTGGACGAAGTAATCGCTCTGCAACCGGATCGCCTGTCGCTGTTCAATTACGCCCACCTGCCGGAGCGCTTTATGCCGCAGCGACGGATCAACAGCAGTGACCTGCCCAGCCCCAGTGACAAACTGGCCATGCTGCAGGCCAGCATCGAACAACTGAGCGCCGCCGGCTACCGCTATATCGGCATGGATCACTTCGCCCTGCCCGACGACGAACTGGCCAGCGCCCAAGAAGACGGCAGCCTGCAACGCAACTTCCAGGGTTACACCACACACGGCCATTGCGACCTGATTGGCCTGGGGGTGTCATCAATCAGCCAGATTGGCGACTTCTACTGCCAGAACAACAGCGACCTGAGCAAATACCAGGACAGCCTCGACCATAGCCAACTGGCCACCTTGCGCGGCCTGCACTGCGATGCAGACGACCGTGTGCGGCGTGCAGTAATTCAGCAGTTAATCTGTCATTTCCAGCTGCGCTTTGCCGATATCGAACAGGCCTACGCCATCGACTTTCGCAGTTACTTTGCCGAGACCTGGCCGCAACTGCAGCAGATGGCCAGCGATGGCCTGATTGAGTTGAATGCCCAAGGCATCGACGTCCAGCCAGCCGGCCGCCTGATGGTGCGCTCGCTGTGCATGCTGTTTGATCGCTACCTCGACGCAGTCAGCCGCCAACGTTTTTCACGGGTCATCTAGGATGTGACTCTCCGGGCCAGTCATAATCAACTGCTCCAAGATGAGAGCCACCCTGATCACTCTTTACTTCACTCGTGGACGTAGCGACCCGGAGCGGGCTCCAGCTCGGGATGGCTCTGACTGCCAGCCACCTGCGGACTCGGGCGCTCAGCCCCGGCACGCTCCAGCACCCAGTCGGCCCAGTGCACCCACCAAGTTCCTGGCTGCTCGCTGGCTTGGGCCAACCAATCGCCTGGGTCCACACTCGGTGTCGGGCCAATGAAGTGGCGGGCCTTGGGGTTACTCGGTGGATTGATCAGGCTGGCAATATGTCCCGCACTACTGAGCACAAAGCTTCGCTCACCGCCGAACACCTGCGCAGATCGATAGCAGCCCTGCCACGGCGTCACATGGTCGCCCTCTGCCGCCATAAAATAGCTGTCACATTTGATTGCCCCGGCCTGAAGCGGTGCCCCCAGGACGTCCAGGCTCCCCTTGAGCAGAGCGTTGTCCTTAAAAATATCGAGGAATTGGCTATGCAAGGCCGCCGGCAGCCGGGTGCCATCAGCATTCCAAGCCATGATGTCGTTTGACGGCGGGGCCTCACCCATCAAGTAGTTGTTGTGCCAGTAATTCCAGACAAAGTCATTCGGGCGCAGCCAGGCGAAAGCGCTGGCCATGTTTTTGGGGCTCAATACGCCAGCCTTGGCCGAGCGTCGACGAGCGAGGTTGACCACCGATTTGGACGAAAAAGCCGCGATCGGTGCTGGTGTATCAAAATCCAACAGCATCACACTGAAGGAAGCGGCCTGTACCTGGCATTTGCCTTGCGCAGCGAGATGGCTGAGCGCACAACTGAGAATAAGACCACCAGCGCAAACACCATGAACATTGGGCTCGGCGCCATCAGCAATGTCACGGACCACCCCCAGAGCTTCAATGACAGCGGCCGCGTAGGTGTCAAGATCCCATTCGGCCTGTTGGGCGCGTGGGTTGCACCAACTGATGGAGAAGAAATGCAAGCCGCGGCTGACGGCATACTCGATAAAACTGCGGCCCTTGGCCAGATCGAGAAAATAGTACTTGCCGATCACCGGTGGCACCAGCAGCAGCGGGCGCTCGCGAACCACCGCCGTCACCGGGCGATACTCGATCAGCTCGAACACGTCACAGCGGTACACTACCGCGCCAGGGGTTACCGCCAGATTCTCACCAATCTTGAAGCCACTGCTGTCCACCTGAGTCGGCATCCCCCCATTGTGCTGCAGGTCATGCAGCCAGTTTTTCATGCCCCGCCGCAGGCTGTCTCCGCCGCTACTGAAGGCCTTTGCCAGCGCAGCCGGATTGCCGAACAAGGTGTTTGTTGGCGCGGCGGCGCTGGTCAACACCTCCAGGGCAAAGCGCAGTTGCTCTTTCTTGCGCCAATCTGGAATATCCAGCTGCTCGCCCAGTCGATTGACGTTACCCGACCACGCCAGGTAAGCCTGCCCCAGGCGGCGATAGCCTGGATGCTCACGCCAAGCAGGATCAGTGAAACGCCGGTCGCGCTTGTCAGCCTCAATCTTTGAGTGGCCAAGGCTGACTGCAGCCAGTTCCGCCGCAAGCTCCGCGCTGGCCACAGCAACGCGTGCACCATTTGCTGCCAGGCGCGCCAGGCGTACCACCAGCAATTCGCGGGAAGCATTGGCCTGCGCGTTCTGCGGATCAACGCTACTACAGGTCGGGACGTTATTTTCCTTGGCCATCGGGTACTCCATGTGTACCGGCAGAGCTCGGCATCAACCTGCGATGCGCCTCCAATGGGCGATATTGACTTAACGCCATTGCACGGCAGGGCATGCACAGCAGCGTCAGACTATCTGGGTTACAACATAGGGCCACCTTAGCTTGGACTAGGCTATCCAGTTCTGCCCGTGTCTAATCGCACGCTGTCGTTTCTGGCCGGGTTTAATGCCACCCGCTCTTTTGGCCGCAAAACAGCGTACTTGAGCAATCGATCAGGGTCGTGCGTACTGGTCGCCCCCTACTCCCTGCTGTAACCTTACGGCTATTGTGTGTTTATCCAGGATCACCCGTGATGTCAGAAAGCATCAAGTTGCACGCACCCCACCAAGCGCATTGCAAGGATTGCAGCCTCTCTAGCTTGTGCCTGCCACTCTCGCTGAACATGGAGGACATGGACGCTCTCGACGACATCGTCAAACGCGGCCGGCCACTGAAAAAGGGCGAGTTTCTGTTCCGCCAGGGCGACACCTTCAGTTCAGTGTTCGCCGTGCGCTCCGGCACACTTAAAACATTCAGCCTGAGCGACGGCGGCGACGAACAGATCACCGGTTTTCATCTGCCCAGCGAACTGGTCGGTCTGTCAGGCATGGACAGTGAAGCCTACCCCGTCTCGGCTGTAGCGCTAGAGACCACCTCGGTGTGTGAAATCCCCTTCGAGCGCCTCGACGAGTTGTCGGTACAACTGCCGCAACTGCGTCGTCAGTTAATGCGTGTGATGAGCCGGGAAATCCGCGACGATCAGCAGATGATGTTGTTGCTGTCGAAGAAAACCGCCGATGAACGCATCGCTACCTTCCTGGTTAACCTCTCGGCACGCTTCCGCGCACGCGGCTTTTCAGCCAACCAGTTCCGTCTGGCCATGTCGCGCAACGAAATAGGTAACTATTTGGGCCTGGCGGTAGAGACCGTATCGCGGGTATTTACCCGTTTCCAACAGAACCAGCTGCTCGAAGCCGAAGGCAAAGAAGTGCATATCCTCGACCCTATCGAGCTATGCGCCTTGGCCGGTGGCAATCTCGACGGCTGATAGAATCGCCCAGCGCAGGACCTAGCCGATGATCTTCGACGAATTCAGCATCAAAACCCTGATCCGCCCGGTGGTGGACTTCCCCAAGCCTGGGGTGATCTTTCGTGACATCACCCCACTGTTTCAGTCACCCCGTGCCCTTCGCATGGTCGCCGACAGTTTCATCCAGCGTTACGTAGAAGCAGACTTCAGCCATATCGGCGCCATGGACGCCCGCGGTTTTCTGATCGGCTCGATCATCGCCTATGAGCTGAACAAGCCCCTGGTACTGTTCCGCAAGGAAGGCAAGCTGCCCGCCGATGTACTCAGCGAGCGCTACCAGACCGAATACGGCGAAGCCAAGCTCGAGGTGCATGCGGACAGCCTCTGCGAAGGCGACAAAATATTGATGTTCGATGACCTGATCGCCACCGGCGGCACCCTGCTGGCTGCCGTACAACTCGTGCGACGCATGGGCGCAAGCATCATCGAAGCGGCAGCCATCATCGACCTGCCCGAGCTCGGCGGCTCACAGAAGCTGCAGGACAGTGGTATCCCCACGTTCGCACTGACCCGCTTTGCGCTAAACGACCAGTAAACTCGATACCGCCAAACGCCCGCTTCTTGCGGGCGTTTGCATTTTCCAGACGATGAAATCAGTGGGACTGCCCTCACCCTCAGGGCCGGTCTACAAACCGAGGCAATTCAGGAAGCCTCGGTGCGGGTCTCCAATGTTCTGATCACATGCTCGGCCAGGCCCGAGC
>JAWWDH010000316.1:0-4269 GCA_033720015.1 Pseudomonas sp. | reverse complement strand
TGGCAGCGCCGCCAGTCATTGCCTGCTGCTCTATCACGCCCCGCTGTCGCAACTGGGCCGCCAGCGCCTGGCCATCATGCGCGAGACTTGCGATGGCTTTGTCATCGCTGAAAAAGACCTCGAACTGCGCGGCCCCGGCGAGATGCTCGGCACCCGCCAAACCGGCCTGCTGCAATTCAAGGTCGCCGACCTGATGCGCGATGCCGACCTGCTGCCCGCCGTCCGCGATGCCGCCCAGGCACTCATGGAACACTGGCCACAACATGTCAGCCCGCTGCTTGAGCGCTGGTTACGGCATGGCCAGCAGTACGGTCAAGTGTGAGCCAGTACACAACACAACTGTCACCTAGCGCGCATTTTCGCCAGCCCGCTGTTTATACTCGAAACATTGCTGCCTTTGCCGGATACCGCCATGACTGAACTCGCCCTTGCTCCCGACACTGCTCCGCGCCCGCCAGCGGTGATTCTGCAATTGCTGGACAAGCTCGGTCTGTCCTACCAAGTCTGCCGTGACCACCCCGGCTTACCGGCCGCGCAACGCCTGCAAGCGGTATTACTGGATGATGCCGTAGGCGCGCTGTTGGTGCTCTACCCACAAAGCCAGCTGCTCGACCTCAATCGCCTGACCGAACTCACTGGCCGTCAGCTGGTGGCAGTCAAACCGGATCGTCTGGAGCGCATGCTCAGCAAGCACAACCTGAAAATGCTGCCCGGTTTGCCGCCGCTGACCAGCTCGCCGTGCCTCTACGATGAACGCTTGCTGGATGTACCCAGCCTGTATATCGAGTCCGGCCAGCGCGGCGTGCTGCTGGAGCTGAGCAGCGAGGCCTTCAAGAGCCTGCTGAGCAAGGCCAGTGCCGCGCGCTTCGGCGAACCGCTGAGCAATATCCGTCTGAACCTCGATCGCCCGGATGATGACCGTGCGGAGATCACTCAAGCGGTTCAGGCTTTTACCGCCCGGCGCATCCAACAACGCCTGGAAGAAACCATCGAGATTCCACCGCTGCCGGAAACCGCACAAAAGATCATCAAGCTGCGCGTCGATCCGGATGCAACGGTTGATGACATCACCGGCGTGGTCGAAACCGACCCCGCCCTGGCCGCTCAGGTGGTCAGCTGGGCCGCTTCACCTTACTACGCCGCGCCGGGCAAGATCCGCTCGGTGGAAGATGCCATCGTCCGCGTGCTCGGCTTCGACCTGGTGATCAACCTGGCGCTGGGCCTGGCCCTGGGGAAAACCCTGAGCCTGCCCAAGGACAACCCGCAACAAGCCACGCCGTATTGGCAACAAGCGATTTACAGCGCCGCCGTGATCGAAGGCCTGACCCGCGCCATTCCCCGCGCGCAGCGCCCGGAAGCCGGCCTTACCTACCTCGCCGGCCTGCTGCACAACTTCGGCTACCTGGTGCTGGCGCATGTGTTTCCGCCGCACTTCTCACTGATCTGCCGCCACCTGGAGGTCAACCCGCACCTATCGCACAGCTATATCGAGCAACACCTACTGGGGATCAGCCGTGAGCAAATCGGCGCCTGGCTGATGCGCTACTGGGACATGCCGGAAGAACTGGTCAGCGCCCTGCGCTTCCAGCACGACCCCGAGTACAACGGCGTACATGCCGCCTATCCAAACCTGGTGTGCCTGTCGGTTAGCCTGCTGCGCAATCGCGGCATCGGCGCCGGCCCGCAGAGCGAGATTCCGCAAAGCCTGTTCGACAACCTCGGCATCAGCCGTGACAAGGCCGAGGAAGCCGTGAGCAAGGTGCTCGCCGCCGAGGTCGCGCTGCGCGAACTGGCTGCGCAATTTCATCCGGCGCACTGAGTTCGCCGCATAAAAAAGGGGCCTAAGGGCCCCTTTTTGCTTTGCGCCGCAGGCTATTGCTTCAACTGCGCACGCCGCGCCGCAAACAACTCTGGCAGTAACCGCACGCTGCTATCGAGTAACTGGGTGACTGCTGGCTGCTCATATAACGCCGCATACTCAGCCAGCTGTTCACTGGGCATCTGCCGGTAGGCGTAGAGCATAAAGGACTCGACAGCCTCGGCACTGGAGGCGCGCAACGCGGCTTCCTGAGCCTGGGTCTTGCTGCTCAGGGTAGCCTCGTCGATGCTTTCGCCACGGGCCTGCAAGGCCAGGAACGCCTGGGTTTTACCGACCTCATAACGCAGCAGGGTAGCCAGCGTAGTGGTGCGTGCGGCCGCATCCAGACGCCGCACCAAGGCCAAACGCTCTTCGCGCGGTGGACGCTCGCTCAGCTGCTTGCGATAGGCCGCCAGCGCTTCCGCGCCGCCCTCGCCTACAGACCGCTCGGCGGCGGTAAAGCCCTGCGCCAACGGGCTTTCCAGCAGGCGCTGAGCCTGCTGCAGCTGCGTTTGCTTGAGCTGGCCGGCCAGGCGCTTGGCCAAATCCAGACACAGGCCATCGGCGGCAAACACCTTGGCCAGCTGCGCTTGTTGTTTATCCGGCAGGCCGCGCTGAACCAGCGGCGCACTCTGCTCGCAAAGCAAGCGAATACCGGCCAGTTCGAAGACTGGTGCAAAGGCTTCGGCTTTAGGCGGCGCGGCGTAGGCAAGGGAAGACGACAACAACAGGGCAATCAGCGGCAGACGCATGGGCAAGCTCTCACTATAGCAACGGCCAGCCTAGCGAAAGGCGTACGCGGCGACCAGTGTCGACGCGCACGGCTGCGAATCAGGCGGCTTTTTTCGCAGCGCTTTTGTTCTTCGGCATCAAGTATTTGGTCAGGCCCTGGAACCAGATCACCAGCGCTGGGTTGCCCTGAATCTGGATGTCCTTGTTCTGAATGCCCTGCATAAACGCCAGCTGCTTGTTCTTCGCGTTCATGGTGGCGAAACCATAAGTCGCGTCCTTGAAGCCGAGGGCGAATGCCGGCGCATTGGCCGGGCCACGCTTACTGCTGATGCGCTGGTCTTTGACGATGAAGTGGCGCGCCACCTTGCCGTCCAGGGTGTGCAATTGGAAGGTCATATCGCGGTCAACAAGCTGCTGTTGGAACGCCGGGTTTTCACGACTGGCCTTGGCCATCAAGCGGCCCAGCATCCACAGAAGAAAACGGAATTTCATACGCGAGGCCTCGCAAAGGGGAAGGAAAAGGCGGCGCATTGTAGCGGGTTGTCGCGAGGACTACATCCGGCCGGAAGAAGGGCGTGAACACGCAGGCCAGTGCGCAGCCGCCCGGAGCCAAAGGCCCCGGGTCTGAGGACTCAGTTAACCGCGTCTTTCAGGGATTTACCTGGCTTAAAGGCGACAGTGTTGCTGGCCTTAATCTGTACCGGCTGACCGGTTTGCGGGTTTTTACCGGTGCGAGCACCGCGGTGGCGTTGCACGAAAGTACCGAAGCCCACCAAGGTAACGCTGTCCTTACGGTTCAGGGCGTTGGTGATTTCTTCGAGTACCGCGTTAAGTACACGGTTTGCCTGATCTTTAGTCAGATCCGCCTTATCGGCGATGGCGGCGGCGAGTTCCGGTTTACGCATAAATGCCTCTTTACGGTTTTTTGTTGTTGTGTCCGGGCTGCTCTGCGTGAGCAGATACCAAGGCACCGCAACAGCTCTAGGCTGCGGCAGGCTGAGGGAGAATGGCATGGCATTGGGCCCTGCGCCAGTCTTGTCAGACAGTTAAACCGGGCAATTTTGCGGCATACCCGACAGAACAGCCGTCATTCAGGCCAACAGCGCCGGCAGCAGCTTATTCAAAGCCAGTTTATCTTGTACGGCCGTACCGGTGAGCGCGTAGCCGAGCAGCGCGCCGCTGCTGTCGTGGCACAGCGCCTTGATGTCAGCGCCACTGCCTGCAACGCTCCATTCGCCCTGCAGCCCGCGCGGAGGTGGCGACACCACCAATGGACAGACCGGGGTTTTTACCGTCACCGGCATGGGGCCATAGCTCACCGCTGTGGGATTGCCGGCCAGGGTTTGTGCCAACGCACGCGCGCTGGTCATCAGCGGCATGACGTAGAGCAGGTTGATGCCATCAACCTCGGCGCAGTCGCCCAGGGCGTAGATATTGGCGTGAGAAGTACGCAGCTGGCGATCGACCACCACCCCGCGATTAACCGCCAGCCCGGCAGCCGCCGCCAAGTCGATGCGCGGGCGCAATCCCACTGCCGAGAGCACCAGGTCGCACTCAATCAGCGTGCCGTCAGACAGATGCGCTTGCAGTGCATCGCCCTGGTGATTCAGGCTGGCCAACACCGGACCGAGGTGAAACCGCGCACCCAGACCTTCCAGCCCCGCCTGCACGGCGGCAGC
>JAWWDH010000315.1:0-4282 GCA_033720015.1 Pseudomonas sp. | reverse complement strand
TATCAGGTGTGGTGCGCTGGAAAGATGCTGATGGCCTGTTTACCGAAGGCATGAAGATGATGGCCATGATTGGCTTCATCATGATCGCCGCAGCCGGGTTTGCCGAAGTCATGAAAGCCACTGGCGAAGTGAAAAGTCTGGTCGAAAGCGCGGCTGAGCTGATTGGTCACGATAAAGCCCTCGGCGCGTTGCTGATGCTGCTGGTCGGCTTGCTGGTGACCATGGGCATCGGCTCATCGTTCTCCACAATCCCGATTATCGCGGCGATTTTCGTGCCGTTGGGCCTGCAGTTGGGCTTCAGCCCGCTGGCCATTCTGTGCATTGTCGGCACCGCCGGTGCGCTGGGTGATGCCGGTTCGCCAGCCTCCGATTCGACCCTGGGGCCAACGGCTGGCCTGAACGTTGACGGTCAGCACAACCATATCTGGGACAGCGTGGTGCCGACTTTCCTGCACTACAACCTACCCCTGCTGGCGTTCGGTTGGGCTGCCGCGATGGTGCTTTGACCGGGCATTGCTCAAGGGCTGAGTTTTAGCATCAGCTGTTTGGCCTTTAAGCGGGGCTACCGATAAATCGGTAGCCCCGTTTTCGTTCCGCCTGGCGCTTAGCGGAACTGGCCGGTTTTTTATAGATTTACGGTTTCGGTTCCTGCTGTTGGCGCTAGAACTCAGCATCGCTATATCCAGCCAAGTATGTAACGCGTGCTCAGAAGTACGGAGCTAGTGGGGCTCTGTTATCTGCTTAGCCGTATTGGTGCTCAGCGCCCAGAGCATCTCGCACTGGATGGGTTGGATACCGGCATCATCGGTGACCGTCACGGCAACCAGGACTTCGCCTTTTTCTTGGCTATGGATGGCCTTAATTTGTGCTGGCGACAGGCTAGCTTCGCCGCGCAGGTTGCCGGTGGCGCGCTTGAGGTAATCAACCTTGAGGCTTTTGATCAGCGGTAGCTTGTCATCCGGCACATTCATGCCGACCAGAAAACCCGTGGCGGATTCAGCCAGTAACGCCATGGCGGCGGCATGCACGCCCTTGATGTGGTTCTGCACCTTGCGCTTGTTGGCGATGCTCATCACCGCTTGCTGCTCGGTCAGCGTATGCACGCGCACTTTGGCCGTGCCGGCGAACTTTACTTGTGAACCAAATAGCAGCGTCAGCGCCGGGCTTTGCAGGCTGCTGGGCAGTGTGTGGATTTTGCCGACAATGCGGCTTAAGCGATTACTCGGCATGTTGACCCTCGGGTTAATCAGTGTATTTCGTTGAGTTAAGCGCGATGAAACAGGGTGGTGCGCACATAAAAAAACCCCAGCATTTCTGCTGGGGTTCTTTTCAACACACTCAACCTTGATCGTGGCCTCGGTTGAGTGAACCGGCTCTTAGCTGAACTGGTTCATGGTGTTGTCTTTGCCGCCTGCCTTCAGAGCCGCTTCGCCAGCGAAGTACTCTTTGTGCGCATCGCCCAGGTCGGAGCCGGACATGTTCTGGTGCTTAACGCAGGCGATGCCCTGACGGATCTCCTCACGCTGAACGCCTTTCACGTAGGCCAGCATGCCCTGTTCTGCGAAGTACCCTTTGGCCAGGTTGTCGGTGGACAGCGCAGCGGTGTGGTAAGTCGGCAGAGTGATCAGGTGGTGGAAGATACCAGCCTGAGCAGAAGCGTCGCGCTGGAAGGTGCGGATGCGTTCGTCAGCAACCTGAGCCAGTTCGGTGGTGTCGTAATCAACACTCATCAGCTTGGCGCGGTCGTAGGCGGAAACGTCCTTGCCTTCAGCAACCATGGCGTCGTATGCCTGCTGACGGAAGTTCAGGGTCCAGTTGAACGATGGGCTGTTGTTGTAAACCAGCTTGGCGTTCGGGATGGTTTTACGGATTTCGTTAACCATTTCTGCGATCTGGCCGACGTGTGGCTTCTCGGTTTCGATCCACAGCATGTCAGCGCCGTTCTGCAGCGAGGTGATGCTGTCCAGTACGCAGCGTGCCTCACCGGTGCCAGCACGGAACTGGAACAGGTTGGAAGGCAGGCGCTTAGGACGCAGCAGTTTGCCACCGCGGTTGATCACAACGTCGCCGTTGCCCAAGTCGGCAGGCGAAACTTCTTCACAGTCGAGGAAGGAGTTGTACTGGTCGCCCAGGTCGCCCGGCTCTTTGGTCACAGCGATTTGCTTGGTCAGGCCAGCGCCCAGGGAGTCGGTACGAGCAACGATCACGCCGTTGTCGATGCCCAGCTCAAGGAACGCGTAACGTACGGCGTTGATCTTGGCGATAAAGTCGGCGTGAGGAACGGTTACTTTACCGTCCTGGTGACCGCACTGCTTCTCGTCAGAAACCTGGTTTTCGATCTGGATGCAGCAAGCACCCGCTTCGATCATCTTCTTAGCCAGCAGGTAGGTGGCTTCCGGGTTACCGAAACCAGCGTCGATGTCGGCGATGATTGGCACTACGTGAGTTTCGTAGTTGTCGATTTGGTTCTGCAGGTCAGCAACTTTGGCGTTGTCGCCAGCAGCGCGGGCAGCGTCCATCGCGGAGAACAGCAGGTCCAGCTCACGGGCATCAGCCTGGCGCAGGAAGGTGTACAGCTCTTCAATCAGGCCGGAGACCGAGGTCTTCTCGTGCATGGACTGGTCTGGCAGCGGACCGAAATCCGAACGCAGAGCAGCAACCATCCAGCCCGACAGGTAGAGGTAGCGCTTGTTGGTGGTCTTCAGGTGCTTCTTGATCGAAATCAGCTTCTGCTGACCGATGAAACCATGCCAGCAGCCCAGGGACTGGGTGTAGACGGAGGAGTCAGCATCGTACTCGGCCATGTCTTTACGCATGATGTCAGCAGTGTACTGAGCGATTTCCAGACCGGTTTTGAAGCGGTTCTGAGCGCGCATGCGGGCCACGGACTCAGGGTCAATGGCGCTCCAGCTGCTGCCAGCAGCGGCTTTAAGGGCGGCAACGGCTTTGATGTCGTTTTGATAAGCTGACATGGTCAATCCTTCAAAGTATGTGTTTGGTTGAGCACCGACTTCCCCCACTGAAACTGGTGTTACTGGAGGTTGTTGCAGCCAACTGCAGAACGTCGAGACATTGACGGGAGACAGAATTGATCCGGGAGGAGGGTGACGAGCTCAACAGTTTGCTGGCTGCAGTGGCTGCAAATGACTGGGTCATTTGGCGTCTAGCGGCTCAAAGATGCCGTCGGACGACTCAACCTGCTGTGGCGTAATGCGCACTGTTGTTAAACGCTTCCCCGTCCCTCAGGACAACTTCGTTCCAGTCGCAACCTCATCGAACGGCCTTGTGGGCTTTACAACGCAAATCGGCTCTGACGGTAAGTTGGAGCGCGATTCGGAGGACTTTTCAGCACCTCTGATTAGCGGGAGCGGGGCCATCATGCCTCTGCAAAAAGGGTTCGTCAATTATTTTGTAGTGCTTTTTGTATGACTACTACATAAATCGGAATGCGACTGGCAAGTCAGTCTGTATGGCTCTATTCGGCGGATTGCGGTGTCTGACTCGGCGGCCGCAGGGTTGATCGGCGGCGCTTGTGCGGCCGCCTGCTGACGTTATGCGATGAGCGGTGTTGTCGCTTGGTTGTGAGGGTTAGTTGGCTACGTCGACTTTGACGCGAATGTTCATGTCTTCGCGTCCTTGAGTGGAGCGGTGCTGGAGAAAGTCGCTCTGCTTACCTTGGTTCTGCTCGCTGACGCTGCCAATGTTGATCCATTCACCCAGCCGGCCGCTGACTCGCGTATCGGTGCTTTGCACATCGATAGCGCCGGGTTGCGACTGGCTGAGGCGGTCACGGTTGCTGCTGATGGTGATATGCACCCGTTCACCGCTGAGGCTGGCGGTGACGTAGAAGCCACGGGTGACATCGCGGTATTGGGTGTGGCTGTAGGGCTGGCCATACACATCACGGCCGCGGGTGGTCAGCGGTACGCTTTGGCCGACTTGAATCAGTGCTGGATAGCCCTCTGTCGCTTGCACCTGTTGAGTGCCGCCGCTGCGGCTATCGGTGCTGCGGCGAATGATGCGCACCTGGTCGCGGCCATTGATTTCGCCCTGACCGATCTGAATTTCAGCATTGCCGGCGCTGATAGTGCCATCTGCCTGATAACCCCGGTCGTTCTGATAGCCTGATTCACTGCTGTCGACGCTGATCAGCAAGCGCCGCGGCTCGGTGTCGAGTTGCTGCAGCAGCGCGCGCACCTCGGCAATTTTCGCCGGTTCGGCATTGACGATCAGCTGGTTGCCGTAAGCGTTGACCTTGCCCTCCTGACCGAGCACCGATTGC
>JAWWDH010000314.1:0-4287 GCA_033720015.1 Pseudomonas sp. | reverse complement strand
TTATCGCACTTCTGCGTCACCTCGAAAACACGCGGCACTACGACGTTTTTGCTGCCGTCACTCTAGCTTGGCTACTCGGCGTCCGGCCCAGCGAGATGCACTCAATTCGGGTAGTGGGCAAAGAGTTCCATATTACCGGCGCAAAAAAGGACGACCGAGGCATCAGGGGCGCCGACCGAGTCATAAAGTTCCCAAACCAAACGGACTTTGAGGTTGCAGCTGCCGCGGTAGACCTATATCAGAAATCGCATCGCAGCCTTGCAGCCATCAGAGAAACCCTGCGAGAGCAATGCAGGCAGCTATGGCCCAGGCGCAAAGTCCAGCCCACGCTGAAAAGCCTGCGCCACCAGATGGGCTCAAACCTCAAAGCCTCTGGCATCTCCCCCAAGCTCATGGCGTACATCATGGGCCATCAATCTACGCGGTCGATTGAGCGATATGGAGACAGGCGCACCGCTACCAAGCGCAGCTTCTCCTTACCGGAGGCAGCACCCAATGCAGACCTTTCGAAAGTTAGAGTCAGCAGGAAAAGTAAACCAGCGTGGTATTCGGCAGAACCTGCGGCTAAGGGCGCAAGCCCCAAAAAAACGCACTGACAGACTAAGCGTCGCACTGTTTAACAACAATCTGCACGGCGCCAGGGACTCGGCGCCAGCGCACGTTAAGCACTCAAGCAACGTGCCACATGCCTCGCATACAGGCTCCAAAAAGCGGAAAAAAGCAGCGCAAAGCGACGCACAGGCCGGTAAAAATAAAGGGTATCCGGATTTTTTGGTTGATTGGCTCATATCATGATGACGGAACCAACCATCAGCTCAGCGGATTACCTGGTTGATGACGACTCTTCTTCACGGCCCCTGCAAGTTTGCAGCAACGCCCAGGTTCGCATGCCGAGATACGCAGTGAGGCTTCGCGATCAACACACCATGCATTCACAATGTCACTGCAAGGTCCGGCATGTCTCTGCTCAGTCCTTACGGCCTGAGCTAGCCCTATACAGCTGTTGTTTGCTCTCCTCGCTGATCCCCGTCAGGATGCCGCAGGCATTGATCTCCCGACCCTCGTTGCAACTCGCCCTCAGTGAAACGAGTTGTTGCTCAAGCGCTTGCAGAGCAGTTATCTGCGACCGCACATGAGAGATGTGGTCATCGAGCATGGCGTTGACGGCGGTACAAGGCTGGCGAGGGTCGTCCTGATAGCTCTGTAGCTCGCGAATCTCTGTCAGTGACAGGTCCAGAATTCGGCAGCGGCGGATAAAGGCAAGCCACTCGCCATGCTTCTCGGTATAGACACGGTAACCATTCTCCTGCCGTTCTGGCGGCGGCAACAGGCCCTGCTGCTCATAGAAGCGGATCGTCTGCGTGTCGATACCCGCTATCTGGGCTAACTGACCAATGCGCATCAGGCTTACTCCTCAACGGATCATCTTTCCCATTGACCTTATAGTAGCTATATAGTTTTTAATACTAGCAATCTATGTTGGTTAACTGGAGCCGTATCGTGAGTAAAGCCTGTGGTGGCCCATGTAGCTGCGATGCAACGCCTGCAGCGGATACCGATATGCCGGTCTCCTCCGAAGCGTCAGGGGAATGGGTCAGCGTGTATGCTGTGCCGAAGATGGATTGTCCCTCAGAAGAACGGATGATCCGCTTGGCGCTGAACGGCTTTGATGAGATTCGAACACTGTCCTTCGACTTGTCGAACCGCCGATTGGAGGTCGTGCATGACGGCGAGGCTGAGCCCATTACCGCGAAACTGGCGACCTTGGGGCTAGGCGCCTCTCTTCAGGAAACCGTCATTGCCGACCCAGAGACGATCAAGGCCGCTGAGAGCTCGGCAGTCTCTGCTACGCAGGAGTCAGGCACTCTGCGCGTGTTGCTCGGTATCAATGCGATCATGTTCGTGGTGGAAATGACTGCTGGCCTGATCGCCCAGTCTACCGGCCTGATCGCTGATTCCCTGGATATGTTTGCCGATGCAGCCGTCTATGGCCTGGCTCTCTATGCCGTAGGGCGCAGTGCGAAAATGCAGGTACGTGCCGCGCATCTGGCAGGGGTACTGCAACTGATTTTGGCTATCGGCGTACTCGTCGAGGTGGTGCGACGCTTTGTTTTCGGTAGTGAGCCTGAATCGCTGATGATGATGGCGATCGCCTTCGTCGCGTTGATCGCCAATACCGGTTGCCTGCTGTTGATATCCAAGCACCGCGAAGGCGGCGCGCATATGAAGGCAAGCTGGATATTCTCGGCCAATGATGTGGTGATCAACATGGGCGTCATCGCCGCCGGTGCCTTGGTCGCCTGGACGAGGTCCAGCTACCCTGACCTGATTATCGGTACCATCGTGGGCCTGATCGTCCTCAACGGCGCTCGGCGCATCCTGGCGCTCAAGGGGTGAGGCTGCACGGTACGCAGCTATCGATGCCTGGGACACTTGATCGAAGTGGCTGTACAAGCGCGCTAGGCCTGAACGACAGCATATAGCGCGAAGGCTCGGAGCCAGCAAGGTAGCGTATCTAGGAATCAACCAAGGAAGGAAGATGATGGATAGTATCTGGCTGGTACTCGGCCTGGCGCTGTTGCCCGCCTTAGGCAATTTTAGTGGTGGGCTCGCTGCGGAGGCCTCCCGAACTACCGGGCGCCGTCTCAATTACGCCCTTCACGGCGCTGCCGGCCTCGTCATTGCGGTGGTGGCGGTTGAAATCATGCCGCGCGTGCTAGAGAACCTCTCAGCCTGGGTAATCGCCCTCGCTTTCGCGCTGGGCGGCATTGCTTACGTAGGTATCGAGAAGCTCGTTGAGAGTCTCCAGAAGCGACAAGGCCAGCAGGGAGAAGGCGGTCAGACGAGTGTCTGGATGATCTATATCGCCGTATCCATCGACCTGTTCAGCGATGGCCTCCTGATCGGGGCGGGGTCGGCGGTCTCACCGTCGGTCGCGATAATCCTGGCGGCGGGTCAGGTTCTCGCCGATGTTCCTGAGGGCTTTGCGACGATCGCCACCATGAAAGATAAAGGAATCCCTCGTAGCAAGCGGATACTGCTCTCTGCTTCCTTCGCGATTCCTGTGCTCTCGGCAGCCGTCTTTGCTTACTTCGTACTCAGGAACCAGCCGGAGGCATTTAAGCTAGCGGCACTGACGTTCACGGCAGGCCTTCTCACGGTCGCTGCCATCGAAGATATGGCCTCCGAGGCTCACGAGAGCGGTGACGATACGCACATCTCACCGCTGGCTTTCATAGGCGGCTTCGTCCTGTTCGTTCTGGTATCAGCGGGCTTGGAAGGGGTGGTATCGCAAAGCTAACGTACTGCTCCCCAACACAGCCACTGTCGTGCTGGCCGAATACGAAGCAGCTCCCAGCTTACGGCGCACCTAGTCGAGTCCAGAAACATTCACTTTGCCACCCTGGCCAGCCGGCCGAATGAATTGACGCAGCTTGATTAAGCGGAGCAAGAAAGCATGAGCCACAGGGTTGATCCTGGATTCGGAGGCGAGAGAGCATTGGGTGATAAGTGCGCGCTACCCTCTAGCCTATACACGGGCGTGCGCTATAAGCCGCTTCTGACAGGGGGGATGGCTCTACTTGCTGGAGGCGCCATGCCGCTTGCCTTTGCCCCTGTGGGCTGGGCATGGCTTGCGGTGATCGCTCTGGCAACATTTTTTGTCCTGACCGCGCAGTCTTCAAGGCGTCAGGCGCTGTGGTCGGCCTACCTCTTTGGCCTTGGCTACTTCGGCGTGGGTGTCTCCTGGGTCTTTATCAGCATTAGCCAGTACGGCAATGGCCCCGTGGTGGCGGTGTTAGTCACGGCGGCCTTTGTCTCGCTGCTCGCCCTCTTTCCATGGGGCGTCGCGTACCTCGTGCGCTGCCTGCGCCCTGAGATGGATGCAATGGCACTCTGGCTAGGGCTACCTGCGGCATGGGTGCTGAGTGAATGGATGCGCACCTGGTTCTTGACCGGCTTTCCCTGGCTCTTCATTGGCTACAGCCAGACCGACACCACACTTGCCACTATCGCTCCCGTCTTTGGCGTGCTTGGCGGGAGTTTACTGGTGGCACTTCTCGCTGGCGGGCTTGCCTGGGTTGTCCAGGGGCCAAGCCTGCGCCGTGCTGCGATAGTCGGTGCCGTGTTAGTCGCTACCCTCGCCGGCTTGCAACTGCTGGATCGTGAATGGACGCAGCCAGCCGCTGACCCGATCGATGTCGTCCTCTTGCAAGGAAACATCGCGCAAGACAAGAAATGGGACCCGAGATACCGGGACATCACACTTGAGCGCTATCAGGCGCTTAC
>JAWWDH010000313.1:0-4288 GCA_033720015.1 Pseudomonas sp. | reverse complement strand
TCGGGTTATCCTTCTGCGGCGGGTTGTTATTACCGATCACGCTCTTTGTTGTATCGGACTGTTAAGATGGCCGCCTATTCTGGAGTTGCTGAGAGTGATGGCGTTACTCTGCATGGAGATTTACAGATGAATGTGCAAGTAATCGAGCGCGATGGCACGCCTGAGTATGCGGTGTTGCCCTGGGCGCAGTATCAAGCGTTGCTGCAAGCGGCAGGGCATGCCCCTGAGGTTGCCCCTGTAGAGGTGGATGCCAGCAAACCAGCCTTGAGCCAACTCACGGCACTGCGCGAGGCCAAGGGGTTGAGTGTTGAGCAACTGGCGCGCACTGTGGGTATCAGTCCGCATTATTTGGGCATGATCGAGAGTGGCGAGCGCCTGCCTGACGCGGCCATTCAGCGCGCACTGGCCTGGCATTTGGGTGTTGCTGGTTGGGAGTCGCAGTCTTGAGCGTAAGCATCAGTCGGCAGCACTGGCAGGCCTTGCTTGCTGAACTAGAGAGTGCCCAGCGTCAACGTCACGTTGTCACCTATCGGTCGATGATCGAGCGCTTGGCTTTGCCAAGCCCGGCAATGCAAACGTTAGCCGCTGCGCTGGAGCATCTTGCCGCACTGGATGCTCGTGCTGAGCGTCCGCTGCGCAGTGCATTGGTTATCAGTCAGGGGGCCAGCCGCTTGCCACGTACCGGTTTTTTCGAGTGCGTAAGCCGCTTGGGGCGCTTTAGTGGCGCTTCTGATGGTATTGCGGCCGCGTCTTGGCATGCCGCTGAAGTGGCGCGGGTATTTGAGTTCAGCTACTCGGAAGAGCTTTGATGTTCGGCGCGCTGCGTGCGCGTGTAGGCTATTTGCTGGCGCGCCGCTTATTCCACTGGGCGTGGTTGGTCAAACAGCCGCGGGCCTGGCGCTGGCTGGAAGGGCAATTTGCGCGCATGGCCAACCTAGGCGATACCCAGGCACAAAGCTTTTATGGGCACATTCTGCTGTTTCGCGGGCAGGGGCTGGGGGCGCGCAACGAAGGTCGGCGTTTGCTCGGTTTAGCGGCCAAGGCCGGCGATGCCAAGGCGGCCTATCAGCTCGGGGTCTTGAGTCTGGCAGGTGATACTCAGCACGCTGCGGATGCCCAGCAAAGCACCAAATGGTGGACCTTGGCGGCGCAAGCAGGGCACCCGGCAGCCGCGTATCGCCTGGCTGAGTTGTACCGCAGCGGTGCCGAGGGCGTTAGCGCCGATGAAACCCAGGCCGAGTATTTCACTGAGCTGTCGAAGCGCTTAGGCGGTCTATAAGCCCAGCCATGATCGATAGCTATGCCGCCGTTTCAGCCTGAGTGTCGATGATATGCACGCTATAACCGGGCACCGCCTTAGCGTGACGCTTGGCCTCTGAGGCCATTGCTGCCAGCTGACTGGCATCCAGGTGTGCGCATTGCTCGGGATGCACATGCACCACCCCCAATGACAATGACAGCAGGGCGTATTCCTGGCGTTTACCATTGCGGTCATGGGCAACAAAGCAGCCCGCATACAAGTCTTCTTCACGGTAGAAACGACGGCACTGGCTCTGGAAGTCTTCCAGCAGCCGGTTGAGTCGCGCGCGCCAATCCTGCGAGCCGAGCACCAGCAGAAAGTCATCGCCGCCGATATGCCCGACAAAGTCCCGCGTCGGATCGACCCGGTCATTCAGGCACTGCGCCAGGCTGAGCAGCACTTCATCGCCTTTGGCATAGCCGTAGATATCGTTGAAGGGCTTGAAGTTGTCGATATCCACATAACACACCACGGTTTCGCGAGCTTGCTGCAGCAAGCGGGTGAGGCACTGCTGAATAGGCACATTGCCTGGCAGCAAGGTCAGTGGGTTGGCGTAGCGGGCCTGCTGAATTTTCAGCTCGGTAATCTGCTTGAGCACATCGATTACCCGACCAAGGCCGCAATAGCTGCCGTTCTCGGTGATGATGAAGTCTTCTTCGATTCGCTGGCGGGCGCGGCTGGTAAGCAGGCGGCTGACCTGCTGCAGGGACTGGCTGGACTCCACCGCCAAATAGTCATCACTCATCAGGCGGCTAATCGGTTTGCGTGCGTACAACTCATTGGCAAAAGGTTTGAGTAAGGCTTCGGCCAGTGAATGGCGGTGCACGATGCCGGCGGGTTGCCTGGCTTCGTTGAGCACAGCCAGCGAGTTGAGGTTGGCCTGGACGCGAAACATTTCCAGCACGTCACTGGTGGGCGTGCTCATGGGCACGGCTGGTTGCGGGCTGAGCAGGACGCGCAGGTCGCTGACCTCCTCGTTGAGGGAGCTGCTGATATGGGGGCTGGGCAGCAGGTTGGCGGCATCACGCGGTGGCTGCTCCTGCGGGCGGCAGAGCAGGTAGCCTTGCAGCAGGTCCACGCCCATTTCGGCCAATACCGCGAGCTCCTCGGGCTGCTCGATACCTTCGGCGATCACTTGGGCACGGGACGCTTTGGCCATTTTCAGGATCGAGCCGACAAACTCGCGCTTGACCGCATCCTGATGGATGCCGTCGATAAAATGTCGGTCGATCTTCACGTAATCCGGGCGCAGTTCAGACCACAGGCGCAGGCTTGAGTAACCTGCGCCGAGATCATCCAGTGCAATCGAAAAGCCCATGGCGCGGTAGTGGTGCAGGGCCGTGTCGAGCAGGGTGAAGTCGTCGGTGGGGGATTGCTCGGTCAACTCAATGACCACCTGGCTCGGCGGAATGCCCAGGCTTTGTAGCAATTGCAGGGTGCGCCCAGGTTGATGTTTGGGCTCCAGCAATGAGTCCGGCGAGACGTTGAGGAATAGCTTGCCTTCAAGTTTCAGCTGGCTGAAGCGCTGGCAGGCATTCTTGCGGCACAGCAGTTCCAGTTCGCTCAGGCGGCCGTTGCTACGGGCCACGGCGAACAGGTTGATGGGCGAGTGCAGGGCGCTGTTGGATGGCCCGCGACTGAGGGCTTCATAGCCAAGAATGCGCCGCTCGGAGAGCGAGAAGATAGGTTGGAACAGGCTGTGCAGGTCGCCATTGGCGAGGATGGTGTCCAGCGCGCGGAACTGCTCGGTGACGATCATGGCGGCTCTCTGTGGCATAAAAAACGGGGACTGGTATGGCTACCAGTCCCCGCATTTCACGACAGTTTGATGACCCTTTGATGACGCCCGCTGCTTACTGTTTGGCCAGGCGCGTATTCAGGCCTAGGTAGTCGAGCAGGATGCGCCCGCTTTCGGCGAGGTAGGCATCATCTTCCGGTTTGATTTTCTTATCTTCCACCGGCAGTGCGTCTTCGTCCTCTTGTTTGAGTTTGTTCAGCGGCGCTTCGCCTTTGGCTTCACGCCGGCTGTTTTCGATGGCCAGTTGCTGGCCTTCAATATCCGCCTGCTGAGCGCGACGCTTGGCCTCATTGAGGCTGACGGTGTTTTCCTGCATCAGCTTTTGCGCCAGTTGCAGGCGTTCGCGAGCGAAGGTGAAATCCGCATTTTGCGCGGTACGGTTCTCGTAACGGTTCTGCAGTTCGGCAAGGAACGGTTTGATCGAGTCCAGCTCAGGCTTGATCGCCGGTTTGATGCTGTCCCACGGCATAGCCTCGGGCAGGGCGCTCTCACCGATTTCCTTGGTGTCCATGATGTCCGGGTACTGAATGTCCGGAATCACGCCTTGATGCTGAGTGCTCTGCCCGGAGACGCGGTAGAACTTGGCCAGGGTCAGTTTCAGCTCGCCATGATTAAGCGGCTGGATGGTCTGCACGGTGCCTTTGCCGAAGGTTTGACCGCCGAGAATCAGTGCGCGGTGATAGTCCTGCATGGCGCCGGCGAAAATTTCCGAAGCCGAGGCTGACAGTCGATTGACCAGTACGGCCAGCGGGCCGTTATAGTAAATGCCGGTGTTTTCGTCGGCCAATACATCGACGCGGCCATCACTGTTGCGCACCAGTACGGTAGGACCTTGGTCGATAAACAACCCGGTCAGTTCGGTGGCTTCCTGCAGTGAGCCGCCGCCGTTGTTGCGCAGGTCGATGACCACGCCGTCGACTTTTTCCTTTTCCAGTTCAGTCAGCAGGCGTTTAACGTCACGGGTGGTGCTTTTATAGTTCGGGTCGCCAGCACGGAAGGCTTTAAAGTCCAGGTAGAAGGCCGGAATTTCGATGACCCCAAGGGTGTAGTCGCGGTTCTCGTGCTTGAGGTGGAGAATCGACTTTTTCGCTGCCTGTTCTTCCAGCTTCACCGCTTCACGGGTGATGGAGACGACTTTGCTGGTCTGGTCGTTCGGCGCATTGCTGGCCGGAATCACTTCCAGGCGAACT
>JAWWDH010000312.1:0-4307 GCA_033720015.1 Pseudomonas sp. | reverse complement strand
ACGGCCGACGCCTAGCAGCGCGGCGTAGAACCAGGAGACCCCGGACAGTGCCCCGGAAAAGATCGCCAGGTTACGCATGCTGATCGGCAGCTTGAGCAGTGAACCGGTCTGCTGCAGGGCTGGCAGCACGATGTTGTGCAGTACCACGCCGTTGATAGTCAGCAGTATCACGATAGCGACCTTGGCTTGTAACTTGGGATTGAGGAAGTACTGCATGCCGGCGCTGGACGCGTCTAGGGCGATGATGGCGATGCCGCTAATCCAGAGGACGACGAGCGAGAGGCCTACGACGTTCTTCAGGTGCTCAAGGTGTTCGTTAGACTGATGCACGCCTTGGCCTTTGAGCAATTGTTTGACCATGGTGATGTCACTGGTGAGTACCAAGCCAATTGCCACACAGCAGGCAATTAGATGAACGTAAACTATCCCTAGGCGCATCAGTTCTATTGTTTCTTTTTGCTGCAATGCCGAGATTAGAACGGTGTAAAGATCCATGGGATACCTCTTGTTCTGTAATTAATAATTTAATAGTGCGCGTGCACATGAATTTTATAAGTTGGCACTGGCTTAAATTAATTTATTAATAAGTTAATAGGTGTTGCTGTCACGGTTCTGCTAGTCGAACTTCCGGTGCTTCTTTAATCCGAGCAATAATCAAGTGCTGGCGCAATCTCTGGCGGCCAAGAATCTTCCTGATTCAGCGGGGGGAGTCGCTTGTGGGTGGGCTACGTGTCCAAGCTCGGGGAGCGGGTGTAGGAGCGGCAATTATGATGGCTAGTTCATTTTTTGATCAGCCGTTCGTCAGCTTCACCGTCTCAGGCGTATGTGCTGCATGGGTTGTTTTTTGGACTGGAAGGCCGCTCTGATCGGGGTTTCCGCTTGATTGGCAGTATTTTTCCACCGCGACGAACGGTATCGAGTCAGCAGCTGGCTGCTGTGAGTTGAGGAGCATTTCTTGGCGAGAGGATGACTTGTTCATGACCGCGATGGCTGTGTGACCCCCCTCTACTTGGGAGAAGCTATTCCTTTGCGCAGAGTCGTATGTTAATAAGCCGCATAAAAATACATATCCCTCGATGTTCACCTCAGGAAACCTCATGTCGCTGCGTATTTGCATCTTGGAAACCGACATCCTCCGCCCTGAATTGGTCGACCAATACGACAGTTATGGCCGTATGTTCGAACAACTGTTCGCCCGCCAGCCGATTGCTGCCGAGTTCAAGGTGTACAACGTGATGGAGGGGCACTACCCGCCAGACAGCGAGCGCTACGATGCGTACCTGGTGACGGGCAGTAAGGCGGACTCCTTCGGTGGCGATGCCTGGATTCAAACCCTAAAAACCTATCTGTTGGAACGCTACAACCGTGGCGACAAACTGTTGGGGGTGTGTTTCGGCCACCAGATTCTGGCGCTGCTACTCGGTGGTAAAGCCGAACGCGCCGAGCAGGGTTGGGGTGTGGGTATTCACCAGTACCGTATGGCGAACAAGCCGACCTGGATGAGCCCCGACCTGGAAGACCTGACCCTGCTGATCAGCCACCAGGACCAAGTCACCCAACTACCGGACAACGCCACCTTGCTGGCCAGCAGCGACTTCTGCCCAATTGCTTCTTACTGCATTGGCGATCAGGTGCTGTGCTTCCAGGGTCACCCCGAGTTTGTCCATGACTACTCGCGGGCGCTGCTCGACCTGCGTCAGCAGCATATCGGTGAGCAGGCGTACTCCAAGGCAGTCGACAGCTTGCATCAGGCGCACCAGGGCCACACGGTGGCCGAGTGGATGATGCGCTTTGTCGCTCATGGTCGCGCAGGCCTGGCCGAGTAACCGGCGGTTAAATGAAAAAGCCCGCTAATTGGCGTAATGCTGTTCACTTAAGCATTTGAGCTCTGGCGGAGCTTCTCTGAAAATCCGATGCCAGGTTCTGGCATCGGATTGTTTATGTCTCTCCAGCAACAACTGCTCGACTTAGGCGAACTGTTTAACTTCTCCAATCGGAGCACCTTTATCTAAAACATCCCGATCGAGTGGGTGGCGTCCGCGCTGGATCTTTCCGTCTAGGCCACCATACGGTGGCGGCTCCTGCCCAGCAAGGCTAGTGCTTGGCATGGCCTTGTTCCGCGACGAACCGGTTCACGAAGTAGCCCGACGCCTGAACATCTGCGCCCAGGGCTTGGCATCTCACGACCTACTGGTCAGAAGCGGTGTTACCGAGGCACGCACACGGCTGGGGGCCAATCCGGTTGAAGGGTTGTTCCTCCATACTGGTAATCAGTGGGGCTGCGAGCGCTACGACGGCGATACCTGGCAGGCCTGCAGGTATTGGCTGTGGATGGTGTACTCCTGCGCATCCCAGACACCCCCGAACTACGAGAGCAGTTCGGCTCAGGCAATGCCTCCACCGACCGCCAGACGCCGTTTCCCATGCTGCGCCTAGTGGCTCTGGTGAACGTGCGCTCGCACCTGATTCTGGATGCCCAGCTGAGCCTCTACCGACGCAGAGAAATGCGCTTGGTCGATGAGTTTTTGCAGCAGATTCCCAGCCACTCAGTGACGCTGTTCGATAAGGGCTTCTGGAGTACGGATTTGCTGCTGAGACTGGCCGTGATAGGGGAAAGCCGGCACTGGCTGATTCCGGCTCGCAAGGGCTTGGTCAGTGAGGAAGTCATCCGCTTCAAACCAGTGGCCCAATACATCGCCGTGCAACTGATCGTGATGGCGGCGGCCAACCCGATTTCAGCAACAGGGCGACGATTGTCGGAGCTGAGGGCGGGCGTCGGCGGGCTGTTTCTCGATCACCGTCCCAGGCCATCAAGACCAAGGACGGTGAAGATCTCAAAGACCCGCTACCCAGTGAATCTGAAGGCCGCTCCGCTTAAGTGAACAGCATTGCCTCGAGGGTGGCCTTTTTTCATGTTGCAAACAACAGGTGTTGGCTTATTTGCCAGCCCAGCGCTTGAGTACCAGTGTCGCGTTGGTGCCACCAAAGCCGAAGCTGTTGCTCATCACCGTATCGAGCTTGGCGTTCTCAACGGTGCTGCGCTGGATCGGCAGGTCGGCGATTTCCGGGTCGACTTCGTCGATGTTGACCGAGCCGGCGATGAAGTTGCCTTCCATCATCAGCATGCAGTAAATCGCTTCCTGCACGCCTGCAGCGCCCAGCGAGTGACCAGACAGGCTCTTGGTCGAGCTGATGGCTGGTGCTTTGGCGCCGAACACTTCGCGTACGGCGCGGCTTTCGGCGACGTCGCCAACCGGAGTCGAGGTGCCGTGGGTGTTCAGGTAGTCGATCGGCGTGTCGACAGTGGCCAGCGCTTGCTGCATGCAGCGCACCGCGCCTTCACCGCTCGGGGCGACCATGTCGTAGCCATCGGAGGTTGCGCCGTAGCCGATGACTTCGGCATAGATTTTCGCGCCGCGCTTGAGGGCGTGCTCGAGTTCTTCAACCACGACCATGCCACCGCCGCCGGCGATAACGAAACCGTCACGCTTGGCGTCGTAGGCGCGTGAGGCTTTTTCCGGGGTGTCGTTGTACTGGGTCGACAGTGCGCCCATGGCGTCGAACAGGAAGCTCTGGCTCCAATGTTCTTCTTCGCCGCCGCCGGCAAACACGATGTCTTGCTTGCCCAGCTGGATCTGCTCCATGGCATTGCCGATGCAATGCGCACTGGTGGCACAGGCCGAGGAGATCGAGTAATTGACGCCCTTGATCTTGAACGGTGTGGCCAGGCAGGCGGAAACAGTGCTGCCCATGGTGCGCGGTACGCGATAGGGGCCAACACGCTTGACGCCTTTCTCGCGCAGGATGTCCATGGCCTCCATCTGGTTGAAGGTCGACGCGCCGCCGGAGCCGGCAATCAAGCCCACGCGTGGGTTGGAGATGTCTTCCGCGCTAAGGCCAGCGTCAGCGATGGCCTGCTGCATCGACAGGTAGGCAAAGGCGGCGGCGTCACCCATAAAGCGATAGACCTTGCGGTCGATCAGCTCTTCCAGGTTCAGGTCAACCGAGCCGGATACGTGGCTGCGCAGGCCCATTTCGGCATAGGCAGGGTTGAAACGGATGCCTGATTTGCCCGCACGCAGGCTGGCAGAGACGGTGGCTTTGTCATTGCCCAGGCAGGAAACGATGCCTAGGCCGGTAATTACGACGCGACGCATGCAGAGAGTCCTTTAAAAATTGTCGGTGGAGGTGAACAGGCCGACCCGCAGGCCTTCGGCGCTGTAAATTTCGCGGCCATCGACGCTGACGGTGCCATCGGCAATAGCCAGAACCAGGGAGCGGGCAATGGTGCGTTTGATATGAATGTT
>JAWWDH010000311.1:0-4311 GCA_033720015.1 Pseudomonas sp. | reverse complement strand
ATCGTCGCCGGAGCGATTGGCGGCGAAAATGTCGGCGAGACCATCGAAGGTCTGGCGCGCTTCCCGATCAGCGTGCGTTATCCGCGTGAATGGCGCGACTCTCTGAGCAAGCTGGAGCAGCTGCCGATCTACACCCCGGCGGGCAGTCAAATCACCCTGGGGACGGTGGCGCAAATCAAGCTCAGCGATGGCCCGCCGATGCTCAAAAGCGAAAACGCGCGGCCCTCAGGTTGGGTTTATGTGGATGTACGGGGCCGCGACCTGGCTTCGGTGGTGGCGGACTTGCGCCGCGCCATCGAGGCCCAGGTGCCGTTGCAAGCAGGCATTAGCGTCAGCTATTCGGGGCAGTTCGAGTTTCTCGAGCGTGCTAATGCGCGGCTCAAACTGGTGGTGCCGGCGACGTTGATGATCATCTTCGTGCTGCTGTACCTGTGCTTCAACCGCTTCAGCGAGGCGCTGTTGATCATGGCCACGCTGCCGTTTGCCCTCACCGGCGGCATCTGGTTCCTCTACCTGTTGGGTTATCACCTGTCGGTTGCCACCGGCGTCGGCTTTATCGCCCTGGCTGGGGTGGCGGCGGAGTTCGGCGTAATCATGCTGCTCTACCTGAAAAACGCCTGGGCGGAGCGCCAAGCCAGAGGACAAGACGGTGAGGCGGCGCTGCTTGCGGCCATTCGCGAAGGGGCGGTGCAGCGGGTGCGGCCCAAAGCCATGACCGTGGCGGTGATCATTGCCGGCCTGCTGCCGATTTTGCTCGGTGGCGGCACCGGCAGCGAGGTGATGAGCCGCATCGCCGCACCGATGGTCGGCGGCATGCTCAGTGCGCCATTGCTGTCGCTGTTTGTGTTGCCGGCGGCCTATCTGCTGCTGCGTCGGCGTAAGCCGCAGTGACCTGAACCATCCTTCCAGCGTGGCGACAGGGACGTGCGCTGGCAAGACTCTTATGACCTATCGCTGCTGCCCCTCTTGAGTGCTGAGCATAGCCAAGCAGCCGCGCTATCTACTGCAAAATGTAGCCTTGCGGTTGCAGGGGTTCGGGCAGGGTATCGCCAAGGGCTTCTAGCAAGTCGATTTCAATGCCGCGAACCATGGCGCTCAGGGGCAAGTCGTTGTCCGACAGACCGAAGGGTTCCTCCAGCTCGTCACCCAGCGCATCGAGGCCGAAGAAGGTGTAGGCAATAATCGTCACCAGAACCGGTGTCAGCATTTCCAGTGAGCTGACTAAACCAAATGGCAGCAGCATGCAGAACAACCAGGCCGTGCGGTGCAGCAACAGTGTGTAGGCGAACGGTGTCGGGGTGCTTTTGATGCGTTCGCAAATGGCCTGGCTGGCGGCAAGGGTGTCCAGGCGTTGTTCCAGGCCGCGATAGAGCACATCGCTGAGGCGGCGCTCACGCACGCACTGAGCCAGGTCCTGATTGATCCAGTTGAGCAGGGTATCTGGCACGTTGCGCCGTTGGCGCAGTGCCGCCAGTTCGTCAGGGCTGACCCATGCCGCACAGGCGGCCGCCGCATCCTGGCCGCGCAGATGGGCGGCCAGGGCATGGGCAAAGGCAATACAGCGTTCGATGGCCAGGCGGCGCAAGCGCGCATTGTCGTCACCGGCCAGCAATGCCTGGCTTTCGCGGGCCAGGCCGCGGGCTTGAATAATCAGCTCACCCCACTGCTTGCGCGCTTCCCACCAACGGTCATAACAAGCGCTGTTGCGAAAGCCGAGAAAGACCGAGAGGGCCAGCCCCAACAGCGAAAAGGGTGGGGCACTGACGTGGCTGAGCCACTGCATCCAACCGTACTCATAGAGCCCCACCACCGCGCAGGACAGCAGCGTGATGCTCAGCAGCTTGGAGGCGATATGCGGGAAGATTGAACCACGGCGAACGAAGAACAGGTGCAGCGCACTGGGGCGCGGGCGAACGATCATGACGGCAGTGCATCCAGGGATCGGGGAGGGCTTGAGCGGCGCGAATTATGCGCCGCGGCCTCGTATCTGCCTAGCGCATTGAGGCCTGCGATTCGGCTTTTTTGTCACGCTTGGGTTGCGTGCTTCGATCGTTCTGGTGAGTCAGTAGGATGGGTTGAGCACAGCGATACCCATCAAGCAAACGTTGGGTTACACCGCTGCGCGGCCAACCCATCCTAGATTGCAGTTGGCTGCTGGTTTAGCGTGCCACGCTGACGCCTTCCAGGTTGGCGAAGGAGGTGTCTTTGGCCGTCAGCAGAAAATCGCGCATAAACGGCGCGTCGAGCATGTCGGTGCGGATGCCGGCGTACAGCGTGGCGAACAGGCCTTTATCGCCCAGGCGCTTGGCCGTTACATAGCCGCGCGAACTGTACTCGTGCAGCGCCCAGTTGGGCAGGCCGCACACGCCACGGCCGCTGGCCACCAGCTGCATCATCATCACCGTCAGCTCCGAGGTGCGCACCTGCGCCGGCTCAACATCGGCGGGCTCAAGGAAGCGGGTGAAAATGTCCAGGCGATCACGCTCCACCGGGTAGGTGATCAGGGTTTCGCTGGCCAGGTCTTCTGGCTTGATGCACGGCTTGCTCGCCAGCGGGTGCTGGTTGGCCACAGCGAGCATGGCCTCGTAGGTGAACAGCGGTACATAGGTGATGCCGGCCAGCTCCAGCGGATCGCTGGTCACCACCAGGTCGAGGTCACCGCGGGCCAATGCCGGCAGCGGGGCGAAGGAGAAGCCCGAAGCCAGGTCCAGCTCGACTTCCGGCCAGGCGTCGCGGAACTGGTCGATGGTCGGCATCAGCCACTGGAAGCAGCTGTGGCATTCGATGGCCATGTGCAGGCGCCCAGCCGTGCCGCCAGCCAGGCGTGCGAGGTCGCGTTCGGCACTGCGTAGCATCGGCAGCATGGCATCGCTCAGCTGCAGCAGGCGCAGGCCGGCGCTGGTAAAACGCACAGGCTTGGTTTTACGCACAAACAGTTGCATGCCCAGGCGCTCTTCCAACTCCTTGAACTGATGCGACAGCGCCGACTGGGTCAGGTGCAGGCGCTCGGCGGCATCCACCAGGCTTTCGCTTTCGCGCAGGGCGTGCAGGGTTTTCAGGTGGCGCAATTCGAGCATGGGGGCCTCGGTGTTTGGTAGAGCAGCTTTGTGCCGGCGCGGCGTACTTCAGTTCAGGCTCGTTAAAGCATCGCGATGCATGCCTGTGCTTACAGTCATGGACGCTAGCTGAACATGAGTAAATCTATAGATCAAGACAAATAGGTTGAGTTTGTCTCACGCAGCGTGAGTGCCGAGAATAGCCCTATCTTATTGATTCGATGGAGCGTTCTGACATGGCCTTGTCCCATTCCCTGGGGTTTCCGCGTATTGGCCGCGACCGTGAGCTGAAAAAAGCTCTGGAGGCCTACTGGAAAGGCGAACTGGATGAAGCTGGTTTGCAGGCGGTGGGTCGCACATTGCGCGCCGCCCATTGGCAGCTGCAGAAGGACGCCGGTATCGACCTGCTGCCGGTCGGCGACTTCGCCTGGTACGACCAGGTACTGACTCACTCGCTGACCTTCGGCGTGATCCCCGAGCGCTTCCGGCCGCACAACGCCAAGCCGAGCCTGGATACCCTGTTCGCGATGGCCCGTGGGGTTTCTGCACACAACAGCAGCCAGCACGCCTGTTGCGGCGCTGCCCATGAGCAACCCGCGTCTGCCCAAGAGCTCACCAAGTGGTTTGATACCAACTACCACTATCTGGTCCCGGAATTCAGCGCCGATCAGCAATTCCAGCTGAGCTGGGAGCAGTTGTTTGAGGAGGTTGCCGAGGCCCATAGCCTGGGCCATAGCGTTAAGCCGGTGATCATCGGTCCGCTGACCTATCTGTGGCTGGGCAAAGCCAAGGGCGAAGCGTTCGATCGTCTGGAGCTGCTGGAACGGCTGTTGCCGGTTTATGGTGAGATTCTTCAGCGCCTGGCGGCGCAGGGCGTGGAGTGGGTGCAGATCGACGAGCCGATTCTGGCCCTGGACCTACCGCAGGACTGGAAGAACGCCTTCGAGCGTGGCTACAACATTCTCCAGCGCGAGCCCGGTAAAAAATTGATCGCCACCTACTTCGGTGGCCTGGAAGACAACCTCGGCCTGGCCGCCAGCCTGCCGGTGGATGGTCTGCATATCGATCTGGTGCGCGCGCCGGAGCAGTTCCCCACCATTCTCGACCGCTTGCCGGCCTACAAGGTGTTGTCGCTGGGCGTGGTGGACGGGCGCAACATCTGGCGCACCGATCTAGACAGCACGCTGGCCATTCTGCAGCAGGCTCAGGAGCGTTTGGGCGAGCGTTTGTGGGTAGCACCGAGTTGCTCGCTGCT
>JAWWDH010000310.1:0-4332 GCA_033720015.1 Pseudomonas sp. | reverse complement strand
GTCAATTGGCTGGAAGGCGCGAGCCTGGCGAGGTATTGAATCAGAGGATTATTCAGGTCGGCCAGGGCGTCCCCTGCTCCATTTATAGGCTCTACAACAGGTTCAGCTGACAATTGTGGCGCTGACGGTGTTGCGCTATCGCGGTGATCAACCACTCTAAAATAGTCCTGAATTAATTTAACTCAACTAAATGACTATTTAGTTGAGTTATTTTCACTGTGCGTGGTGAAATTGTCAGCCACCCCGCTTCAGTCGCGATCCAGCAAGTGAAAGCTTGGCAAGGCAATGTGCCAGCGAATAGCCGCCAAGCGAGTGAGCAACACAGTAAGCATGGCGACGCTGGTATCCAGCCAGTGTGGTGTGCCGAGTTGGCGCATGCTGATAAACACTAGCGCGCCGGCAATGCAGGCGGTGGCGTAGATTTCCTTTTGGAAGATCAGTGGAATCTCATTGCAGATCACATCACGCATGACCCCGCCGGCCACGCCGGTCATCACGCCCATGATGATTGCCGTGCTATGGGGGACGCTGTGCTGCATGGCGACTTCGGTACCGATCACAGTAAAGACCGCCAGCCCAAAGGCATCGGCCAACAGCAGGCCTTTTTCGTGGATCGGCTGGGTAAGGCGCACCCAGATGACGGTGCCAACCGCCGCCAGCGACGCGACGACGATATACAGGTCATTACGAATCCAGCTGACGGGATGATTATCCAGAATCAAGTCACGCAAGGTGCCGCCACCCAAGGCGGTGATGATGGCAATCACCAAAACGCCAAACAGGTCCATGGACTTGCGCCCTGCCATCAACGCACCGGTGATGGCGAATACGGCGACACCAAACAAATCAGCCAGGTAAAACAATTGCGCCATGTTGACCTCAGGACGATACGGGAGTGCGCATGGTGACGAACTCTTCGGCTGCGGTTGGGTGCACACCGATGGTGTCATCAAAGATCTGCTTGGTGGCGCCGGCTTTTAGCGCTACCGCCAGGCCCTGGACAATTTCACCAGCCTCCGGGCCGACCATATGGCAGCCAAGTACGCGGTCTGTTTCTGCATCGACCACCAACTTCATCCGCGTGCGCTCCTGGCTTTCGGTCAGGGTCAGTTTCATTGGCCGGAAACGACTCTCGAAAACCTGGACGCTGTAGCCCTCCTCCTTCGCTTGCTCCTCGCTCAGCCCGACGGTGCCGATATTAGGCAGGCTGAATACCGCGGTCGGGATCGTCTGATAATCAACCTTGCGGTATTCCTCAGGCTTGAACAGGCGCTTGGCTACCGCCATGCCTTCGGCCAAGGCGACTGGCGTCAGCTGTACGCGACCAATCACGTCACCAATGGCGAGGATCGATGGCGTGCTGCTCTGGTATTGCTCGTCAACCTTGATAAAGCCGCGTTCATCCAGCGCGACCTGGGTGTTTTCCAAACCCAGGTTATCCAGCATGGGACGGCGGCCGGTGGCGTAGAAAACACAATCAGCCTCGAGAATTCGACCATCTTTGAGCGTGGCCTGCAGGCTGCCGTCGGCCTGTTTGTCGATGCGTGCGATATCGCTGTTGAACTGCAGATCAACCCCGCTCTTGCTCAGCTCTTCCTGCAGGTGGTTACGCACGGCCATGTCGAAACCGCGCAGGAACAAGTCCCCGCGATAAAGCAGTGATGTCTGCGCGCCGAGGCCGTTGAAGATCGAAGCAAATTCCACAGCAATATAGCCACCGCCGATGACCAGCACGCGCTTGGGCAGTTGCTCCAGAAAGAACACTTCATTTGAGCCGATAGCATGCTCATGCCCGGGCACTTCGGGGATTTGTGGCCAGCCACCAGTCGCAATCAGGATGTGCTTGGCGCTGTAGCGCTTACCGTCCAGCTCGACAGTGTGGTCGTCAATAATCCGCGCATGACCCTCAAGCAAGGTCACGCCACTGTTGACCAGCAAGTTACGGTAGATGCCATTAAGCCGATCAATTTCGCGGTTCTTGTTGCTGATCAGCGTTGGCCAGTCAAATTTGGCCTCGCCGAGCGACCAACCAAACCCCTGCGCCTGCTCGAAGTCATCGGCAAAATGGGCCCCATAGACCAGCAGCTTTTTGGGCACGCAGCCGACGTTGACGCAGGTGCCGCCGAGGTAGCGGCTTTCTGCAACAGCGACACGTGCGCCGTAACCGGCAGAGAATCGCGCTGCACGCACACCGCCGGAACCGGCACCAATCACAAACAAGTCGAAGTCATAGGTCATTTCAGCCTCCAAAGCAGGCGCTAAGCATACCCCAAGCGGCGCGAGCGCCTAAACTTGAAGGGTGTCAAACATGAGGAGAACAGTGATGCGCCCTACTCTTACCCATGTGGCGTTACATGTGCCTGACTTGGACGCCTGTGTGGCCTTTTATGAGCAGTTCTGCGCGATGCGGGTAATTCATCGCCGCGTGGGGAAAGGCGCATCGATTGTCTGGATGGCTGAGCCGGGCAAGGAACACAGCTTTATTTTCGTGATCATGCCGGGGGGAGATAACCGCCAACTGGCGGCCGATGATTACAGCCATTTCGGCTTTGCCCTAGAAAGTCGCGCCCAGGTTGATCGCATTGCCGAGCAGGCGCGGCGCGCGGGATGTTTAGTCTGGGAGCCACGTGATGAGCCCTACCCCGTTGGCTATTACTGCGGCGTGCGTGATCCCGCCGGGCATTATGTGGAATTCAGTTACGGCCAGCCTTTGGGGCCGGGCTCCGAGGATATGCCGCTCCCCTGAATGCACACAGCCACCCGGAGGTGGCTGTGGATCAACGACGGCGGGCTTGAATCAGAACGCCTTACCGGTCTTGTAGAGGTTCTCGAAGCAGAAGTTGGTCGCGTCGATGTAGCCTTCAGCACCGCCGCAATCAAAGCGCTTGCCCTTGAACTTATAGGCGATCACGCAACCGCTCTGTGCCTGCTTCATCAGCGCATCGGTGATCTGAATCTCCCCGCCTTTGCCTGGCTCGGTCTGCTCGATCAGCCCGAAGATATCCGGAGTGAGGATATAGCGACCAATGATCGCCAGGTTCGACGGCGCATCTTCCGGCTTGGGTTTCTCGACCATGCTGTTAACCCGGTAGATGTCATCGCGAATCATCTCGCCGGAAATCACGCCATATTTATGGGTTTCTTCGGGCGGTACTTCTTGAATCGCGACAATCGAGCAGCGGAACTGCTTGTACAGCTTAACCATCTGGGTCAGCACCGCATCGCCGTCCAAATTCAGGCACAGGTCATCGGCCAGAACCACCGCGAAGGGCTCATCACCAATCAGCGGGCGACCACAGAGAATGGCATGGCCCAGGCCCTTCATCTCCACCTGACGGGTGTAAGAGAAGCTGCATTCATCGATCAGGCGACGGATGCCGACCAGGTACTTTTCTTTGTCGGTGTCGCGAATCTGGTGTTCGAGTTCGTAACTGATATCAAAGTGATCTTCCAGGGCGCGCTTACCGCGGCCGGTGATCATGGCAATTTCCGTCAAGCCGGCTTCCAGCGCCTCTTCGACGCCATACTGGATCAACGGTTTGTTCACGATCGGCAGCATTTCCTTGGGCATAGCCTTGGTGGCCGGCAGAAAACGGGTGCCGTAACCGGCTGCTGGGAACAAACATTTCTTGATCATGGGGAACCTTGAGCAATGATGTGAAAAGTGCGCACGCAGTCTATCAGGCTGCACTGACCTTACAATGCCCCTGCGCAAGCCTCCCATACGCGGCAAGGTTTAGCCTGAATGCCAGGCAGAAAACCATCGGCCATTACCGCTTGAGTCGTCCCGGGTTTGGTAAACCCGTTAAACAACGGCTGCGATTTTCAGTCATTGCCAGCGGCCTGGCTGACTGTGGCCTCCTGAGCCATGGCCATGGCAACCTGAGACGTAGCCGAACCAATCGGCACACAAAGGCCCTGTTCATTCGGCGACACGCTGCTGCGCTGAGTCATGCGGTACAAGGCGAAGATGCCGATACACGCATGCACGACTGTTAAGTACCAGAAGAAGCCATTAGGCCCCAGCAGGCCCATAACGGCGGCGGCAAGGCTAGGCCCTAGCGCGGCGCCAACACCAAAAGTCAGCACCAGATTACTGCTGGCCGCAACCATTTGCTGGGGCTCAAGCGCATCATTGGTATGGGCCACACACAGGGAGTACATGGGCAAGGCCAAGCCGCCGAACAAGAACACAATGACCAACAGGCCAGGCACTGATAGCGTTGCGACGGCGGCTGCGACTAAGGCGGCAAGCGACGCTAAGGTCGTTACAACGAAGAGCACTTTGCGCCGGTCAAACGTGTCGGACAGCTTGCCAATTGGCCACTGCAG
>JAWWDH010000309.1:0-4344 GCA_033720015.1 Pseudomonas sp. | reverse complement strand
TCTTGCTGCTCCAGGCTTTCCAGGTACTTACTTTTCCAGCGCTGGGCATCATCGGTCATAGTCGCAGTCCACGTTCAGGGCTCAATCAGCATAGGCGTTGCAGGCCCACAGAGTGAAGTGGGCAGGCGGATTTGCACCGCCACCGGCAAGTGATCGGAAATCGGCTGTGACAACACCTCGCAGCGCTCCAGCGGCAAGCTTGGGCTGAGCAGGATATGGTCAAGGCAGCGCTGCGGTCGCCAACTGGGGAAGGTCGCCTCGATTTGCGGCGCGAACAGCTCAAGATCACGCAGCGGCGAGTACTGCAGCAGATCATTGGCATGGGTGTTCATGTCGCCCATCAGGACGATATGTCGATAGTCACTGAGCAACTCGCGGATATAGGCCAACTGGCGAGTACGCGTTCGCGCACCGAGGGACAGGTGCATCATCACCACGGCAACCGCATCCTGGCCTTCGCCAAGACGCAACAGCATCGCGCCGCGACCGGGTGGGCCAGGCAGCGGATGGTCTTCCAGCAAGCTGGGCTGCAAACGACTCAACAGCCCATTGCTGTGCTGCGCCAGACGGCCGAGGTTGCGGTTGAGTTGCTGGTACCAATAAGGGAAGGCGCCAAGGCGTGCCAGGTGCTCGACCTGATTGACGTAACCCGAGCGCAGGCTGCCACCATCGACCTCCTGCAACGCCACCAGATCAAAATCCCCGAGCAGGTCGCCAATCCGTTGCAGATTACCGCTGCGCCCGGCATGTGGCAGCAAGTGCTGCCAGCTGCGCGTCAGGTAATGGTGGTAACGCTGGGTGCTGATGCCCACCTGAATATTGAAACTGAGCAGACGCAAACTGCCATTCTGCGGCCAGGCATCCGCTGGCGGACAACAGGGATTGACCTGTGCATCGCACAGGCCAATCGTCCGCTTGGCTGGCCAGCGCCTGAGCATCAACGCGTTACCCGCGTAAACCGCTTACTGTGCGGCGCGCTCTTTGGCGATCAGGTGATCGGCCACTTGCAGGGCTTGCTGCGGACCACCCGAACTGCCGATATCGAAGCGGTATTTCCCGCCCACGATCATCACCGGCACACCCGTGATCTGGTAAGCCATACCCAGCTTCTTGGCTTTTTCCAGCTGGCTCTTCACGCCGAATGAGTTATAGGTTTTGAGAAAGGCGTCCTTGTCGAGGCCTTCAGCCGCCAGGAAGTCGGCCATCTCTTCGGGAGTAGCGAGCTTCTTGCCCTGCACGTGGATGGCGTCAAACACCGCAGCATGCACCTTGTGCTCGGCTTTCATCGCCTCAAGGGTAATAAACAGCTGACCGTGGACATTCCACATGCCGCCAAACATGGCCGGAATGCGCACGAAGTTGACATCTTCTGGCAGTTTTTCGATCCACGGATTGATGGTTTCTTCAAACTTGTAGCAATGGCCACAGCCGTACCAGAACAACTCCACCACTTCGATTTTGCCAGGCTTGGAAACCGCTACCGGGTTGCTCAGCTCAACATATTGCTTGCCTGCTTCAATCGGCTCGGCATGTGCGCTCAGGCCAAATAGGCTGGCGGTGACGAGAGTGGCACTGAGAATCAGGTTACGCATGCGTTACTCCTTGGCTATAAACGGTGCGTGATGGCGAACTGAAGTTCGACCCGCAAGGCAGACTGGGGTTCCGTGCATTGTAGCGATGCCCACAACGAAAAAGGGCGGCCTGAGCCACCCTATTTCATTACTGCATGTGCGGTGTTAGCAGATCAATGCAGACCCTGGATAAAGCTGGATACCGCTTCGATATCCTTGTTGCTCAGCTTGGCGGCGATCGCACGCATGATCATGCTGTCGCCGTCATTGGTGCGGTTGCCTTCGCGGAAATCAGTCAACTGCTTAGCCACGTAAGTTGCGTGCTGCCCACCCAGCTGCGGGAAACCGGCAGCGTCCAGACCCGCACCATTCGGCGAATGGCAGCCGATGCAAGCCGGCATACCTTCATCCAGCTTGCCACCACGGACCAGCTCACCACCACGCTCGACCAGTTTTGGGTCGGCGGCGCCAACGCTCATCTGCTGGCTGGCGAAGTAGGCGGCGATGTCTTGCAGATCCTGGTCGCTAAGACCATCGAGCATCCCGGTCATTTCCACCACAGGGCGCACGCCGGACTTGATGTCATTCAACTGCTTGAGCAAGTAACGTTCGCCTTGCCCAGCCAGTTTCGGGAAGTTCGGGGCTGCACTGTTGCCATCGGCACCATGGCACGCACCACATACAACCACCTTACCCTGACCAGCTTCGGCATTGCCTGCGGCCTGTGCCAGGCCGGTAATGCCCAGGGTCAACAGCAGACTCACGAGTACTTTGTTCATCAGCTAATCCAATTTGCGACTAAGAAAAGAGTTTATAAGCCCGGCTTACTCGGCCATCAACTTGATGACCGCTTGGTAATCCTCGGCCGAGCAGTCCATGCACAGACCGCGAGGCGGCATGGCATTCAGACCATTGGTGACGCTTTGCACCAGGGCATCAGTACCCTTGGCCAAACGCGGCTCCCAAGCGGCCTTATCACCGCGTTGTGGCGCAGTAGGGATCTGACCGTTATGGCAGACACCGCAAGAACGAGCGTATACGGCTTCGGGGTCTTGCGCAGCCTGAACACTCAACGACAGCATCAATGCACTGGCTGCAATCAGCAATTTTTTCATCAGATCAACCTCATCAGGGAGGGGAACGTACTGCTTTCTATGGGCAGATGATCTAAATCGTTCCCGTGCTCACTTATCCAACAATAGGGAGAAAGCGCACACAAAATCTGCGCCATTATATACTGGCGTCATTGAAACGGAAACGACGCAGCTTGCCGCACTAAGCAACAGCAGGCAGGCTGCGCGCAAATGTCGCAAGGGCATCGCGCCTGTAACGCCACCCTACGCTCGCCTTTACGGATACCCAGATGCAAGCCAAGAACCCAATTATCGGCCTGTGCCAGCAAGCCACTTTTCTTATCAGCGCGGCCAAGGTTGACCAGTGTCCGGAAGATTTCGGTCATGAGGTGGCCTTTGCCGGGCGCTCCAATGCGGGTAAATCCAGCGCCCTGAACACCCTGACCCACGCCAGCCTGGCACGTACATCGAAAACCCCGGGACGCACCCAGCTGCTCAACTTCTTCAAATTAGATGAAGAGCGTCGCCTGGTCGACCTACCCGGCTACGGCTACGCCAAAGTACCGATCCCGCTGAAACTGCACTGGCAAAAACACCTTGAGGCCTATCTGGGCAGCCGTGAGTGCCTGCGTGGGCTGATGCTGATGATGGATATCCGCAAGCCGCTGACCGAGTTCGATATCCTCATGTTGGATTGGTCCGCTGCCAGCGAAATGCCCATGCATATCCTCCTGACTAAGGCCGATAAGCTGGCTTTTGGCACCGCCAAAAACACCTTACTCAAAGTACGTCAGGACATTCATGCACGCTGGGGTGATCGCGTTAGCATCCAACTGTTCTCCGCGCCCAAGCGCATTGGCATCGAAGACGCTCAGGCCGTGTTGGCCGAATGGATGCAGCTGGGTGAGTTTGCCCTGCCGGACGATCAAGAAAACCACGCCTGAATCGGCTCAGGCCAAGGCGGGCGAGCATAAAAAAACCCCGAACTTCTATGGGGGGAGGGAAGTTCGGGGCTCAACATCTGAACCGCTAGGGCGGGGTTCAGAATTTGCCAACACTTAACACAACAAAGGAGTATCGGATGGTTGTCTAGGCCATCCATAAACTCTGAGTGGTTGAGACAAAACAAAGTTCAGGCACGCGGAATAATTAATTAGTTATAAAAACACCCGCTTCGATACTCAAAACATTACCCCGCCACCCCAGCGCTGCCGCCAGGTTGCGCGGCGCTCATCAGTGCGCTTCATCCCAATTATTGCCCACGCCCACCTCAACCAGCAGCGGCACATCCAACGCGGCGGCATTGCCCATCAACGGTTTGATCTGCTCACGCACCTGCTCGAGCAAATCCTCGCGCACTTCCAGCACCAGTTCGTCGTGCACCTGCAAGATGACTTTGGCATCCAGGCCGGATTCGCTCAGCCAGTTGTCCACCGTGACCATGGCGCGCTTGATGATGTCCGCTGCAGAACCCTGCATCGGCGCGTTGATCGCCGTGCGTTCGGCACCTTTACGCAGCGCAGGATTTTTCGCATGGATCTCCGGTAGATACAGCCGACGACCGAACAGCGTCTCGACATAGCCCTGCTCTGAGGCTTGCTCGCGGGTGCGTTCCATATACGCCAACACGCCGGGATAGCGGGCGAAGTACACATCGATATAGGCCTGAGCCTGTTTACGATCGCAACCAATCTGCTTAG
>JAWWDH010000308.1:0-4345 GCA_033720015.1 Pseudomonas sp. | reverse complement strand
TGATCAGCCGCAGTCACGGCTGATCAGACCGGCAATCAGGCTTGGCTCAGCTTGGCCACGGCACGTTCGAAACGCGCCAGACCTTCATCGATATCAGCATCTTCAACCACCAGGCTCGGGGCGAAACGCACCACGTCCGGGCTGGCCTGGAGGACCATCACGCCTTCCACCGCGGCGGCATCGAGAATCGCCTTGGCCTTGCCTTTCCAGGCATCGGAGAGCACCGCGCCGATCAGCAAGCCGAGACCACGCACTTCACTGAACACGCCGTACTGCTGGCCGATCTGCTCCAGCTTGGCGTTGAAGCGCTGCTGCTTGGCTTTCACCCCAGCCAGCACTTCAGGGGTGTTGATGGTGTCGATCACCGCCTCACCCACCGCGCAGGCCAACGGATTGCCGCCGTAAGTGGTGCCGTGGGTGCCGACGGCCAGATGCTTGGCCAGCTCAGTGGTGGTGAGCATCGCGCCAATCGGGAAACCACCGCCCAGGCTCTTGGCGCTGGAAAGGATGTCCGGGGTCACGCCGTAGTGCATATAAGCGAACAGCTCACCGCTGCGGCCCATGCCGCTCTGCACTTCATCGAATACCAGCAGTGCATTGTGCTTGTCGCACAGCGCGCGGGCCGCTTGCAGGTAGGCCAGGTCGGCCGGCAGTACACCGCCCTCACCCTGAATTGGCTCCAGCACCACGGCGCAGGTTTTGTCCGATACCGCGGCCTTCAGCGCCTCGATATCGTTATACGGAATGTGGCTGATGCCCTGAATTTTCGGGCCGAAACCGTCGGAATACTTCGGCTGGCCGCCGACGCTGACCGTAAACAGGGTACGGCCGTGGAAACTGTTGGTCGCCGCGATGATTTCGCACTAGTCTTCGCCGAACGTATCGAACGCCACGCGACGGGCCAGCTTGAAGGCGGCCTCGGTGTCTTCGGCACCGGAGTTACAGAAGAACACCCGCTCGGCGAAGGTGGCGTCGATCAGCTTCTTGGCCAAACGCAGGGCCGGCTCATTGGTGAACACGTTAGACACATGCCACAGTGCATTGGCCTGCTCGGTCAGCGCCTTAACCAGCGCCGGATGGGCGTGGCCCAGCACGTTGACGGCGATGCCGCCGGCAAAGTCGATCAGCTCGCGGCCACTCTGGTCCCACACGCGCGAACCTGCGCCACGCACTGGAATAAAAGCCGCAGGGGCGTAGTTAGGCACCATTACCTGATCGAAATCGGCGCGCTGCACCGGGTCGTGCTGAACGGACATCTGAGCTCTCCTAACGAGGAACACCTGCATTGACTAGCAGGCGATGTGACGGATTGTAGGGACTGATCCAAGGCCAGCATTGCCGCCATGCGACAACTTCTTATAGCGCCAACCCGAGGAAAACCGCTGCTTTCGCAAATGCGACAGAAAGCATCGGGAAGGCGCAGTTTAAATGCAGCCCAGCACCTTGGCGCAGTTTTATCCGCGCTCCGAGAAAGGATTTTAATGACCGGCCATGCTCAGGCTGTCGCGGGTACCACGGCCGGCACAGGCGGGCTTTCCAGGCTGAGAAACTCGATCAAGCGGGCTTTCTGCGCCATGGCATCCTGGTAACCCAGCTCAATCAATTCGTTGCAATAACCCGGCTCGAACAGCAGATAACTCAACACCCCCGCTCCGCTGGCCTTGGTCGCACCCGGCCCGCGTAGGAACAGGCGCAACGCCCTGGGCATCTCGTGCCGGTGGCGCGCGGCAATCAGGTCCAGCGGCTGGCTGGGTGAAATCACCAGCACATCCACCGGCTTGAGCCCCAAGCCACGCGGTTGGCGGTCGGCGGGAATCAAACTGCCCATCTGATTGAGCCGCTCAAGTAACTCGATGTCGCTTTCCAGGCTGTCGATAAAGGTGCTGCTGAGCATATGCCCGCTGATCTGCGCCAGGCTTGGCGGACGGACGTCCCTGGGGCGCACCACCGGCACCTGAGCCTGCGGGCCTATGGGGTTGTCACTGACCCCGACCACCAGCACCCGAGTAGCCCCCAAATGCAAGGCCGGGCTGATTGGGGCGACCTGGCGTACCGCTCCGTCGCCGAAGTATTCGCGATTGATCTTTACCGGCGGAAAAATCAGCGGAATCGCCGAACTGGCCAACAGATGTTCGAGCGCCAGGCGAGTTGGTACGCCAACCCGGCGATGGCGAAACCAGGGGTCGATGTTGCCGCGGCCTTGATAGAAGGTCACCGCTTGACCGCTTTCGTAACCAAAGGCCGTAACGGCTACCGCACGCAACTGGCGATGCCGCACGGCGGCGGATATACCGGTGAAATCCAGTTCGCGCGCCAACAGCTTAGCCAGCGGCGAACTGTCGAGCAGCGCGACCGGCACCGGGCCACCCAGCCCCAACAGACTGCGGCCGATAAATCGACTGGCCTGGCGCAACACGCCCGGCCAGTCACTGCGATACACATGATGGGTATGAAAGCCCTGCCAAACGCTGGTCAGCCGACGCACCGCTTCACTGAAGTGCAAGGCACCGCAGGCCAGGCCTACCGCATTGATCGCCCCGGCCGAGGTACCAACGATCACAGGGAAAGGGTTGTGCGCCGCATTGGGCAACAGGTCAGCAATGGCCGCCAGCACGCCCACTTGATAGGCCGCCCGCGCGCCACCACCGGAGAGAATCAGCCCGGTGACCGGCTGATTGGTTGGAGCAGTGTGCGGCATTGGCGAGTTCCCAGTGTTTTTAGCCAGTATAGGAGCCAGGCCGGTGCGCACGGAACCGTCCAACGCCAAGAAACCCCACGCTAGCCGCTTAATACGTCAATCGCGTGGCGGCTCAGGCGCGCAATTAGCGCTTCTTGCTATACAGCTTTGGCTCACCCGGTGGCCGGGTTTTAAAACGCCGGTGCGCCCACAGGTACTGCTCGGGGCAGGCGCTGACGGCTTGTTCAATCCACTGATTAACCCGCAGGCAATCAGCCTCCTCACTCTGCGTAGGGAAATCCGTCAACGGCGGATGAATCACCAGACGATAGCCCTGACCATCAGGCAAACGTTGCTGGGTAAACGGAATGACCTGGGCACGACCCATGCGGGCGAATTTACCGGTCGCGGTAACGGTGGCCGCCGGCACGCCGAACAGCGGCACGAATACGCTGCGCTGCGCACCGTAGTCCTGATCCGGCGCGTACCACACCACCCCGCCGGCTCGCAGCAGCTTGAGCATGCCGCGCACATCATCACGCCCGATCACCCCCAGCAAGCGCTGTTCGCGGCCACGGCGCTGCACATAGTCAAACAGCGGATTCTTGTGTGGGCGGTACATGCCGTACATGTTTTGCGCCATGCCGAGCAAACCACCGCCCATTTCCAGGGTGGTGAAATGCAGCGCCATCAGAATCACCCCCTGACCGTCCGCCTCGGCCTGACGCAGATGTTCCAGCCCCTCGATGCTGCCCAGGCGGCACAAGCGCTCGGCCGGCCACCACCAGGCCATGGCCATTTCGAAAAAGGTAATCCCGGTCGAGGCGAAGTTTTCCTTTACCAGCGCTTCACGCTCGGCAGCCGCCATCTGCGGGAAACACAGCTCCAGGTTACGCGCGGCAATCTTGCGCCGCGCGCTAGCCAGCCGGTACATCAGCGCGCCAAGACCACGCCCCAGCCACAGCAGCACCTTATAAGGCAGCTGGGCAACCAGCCACAGCAAGCCCAAACCCAGCCACAACAGCCAGAAACGCGGATGCAGGAAATAAGCACGAAAAACAGGGCGATCCATAAAGCAGGTCCGAGGCACGCAAGAAAGCCCGGCATTCTATCAGGACTTTCCCCAAGCCTTGGTTTCAGCGCATGCAACTTGCGAGCACGCGGCGTTCTCGCTATAAGACCGGCTTACTTCTATCAGGCCGTATCAGGCAGACCATGAGCCAAGCTGATCTTCTCGCGCAAGACCCCGTATTCCAGCTAAAAGGCAGCATGCTGGCCATCACCGTCATGGAGTTGGCGCACAACGACCTCACCCGCCTCGACCTGCAGCTCAGCGAAAAAGTCGCCCAAGCCCCGGCCTTTTTCAGCAACACCCCACTCGTTCTGGCCCTCGATAAACTGCCGGAAAGCGAAGGCACGCTCGACCTGGCCGAGCTAATGACCGTCTGTCGCAAGCACGGCCTGCGCACCCTGGCGATCCGCGCCAACCGCGAGGCGGATATCCAGGCCGCTGAAGCGCTGGACCTGCCCGTACTGCCGCCCTCCGGCGCGCGTGAGCGGCCGATTGAACTGCCCCCCGCAAAGCCGCAAAAGCCAGCTGAACCAGAGTTCAAACCGAGCAAAATCATCACCAGCCCGGTGCGTGGCGGCCAACAAATTTATGCCCAG
>JAWWDH010000307.1:0-4379 GCA_033720015.1 Pseudomonas sp. | reverse complement strand
TTGCTGCAACTGCCCTTAAAGCTGTGCGCCGCCAGCCGCAAGCTCTGCGCATCCGCCGCCTGCTCAGCCTGGCGCAGCACCAGCAGGCGCTCTTCAGAGTCGATCAGAAAAGTATCCAGCAGCACCGGATATTCATCTTCCATGACGTCCTGTAATGCCAGCAGCACTGTGCTATCAAGGTGAATATCGGACAACGGCTCACTCCCTGGGCGTTAAGCAGCGGATTATGCCCCAGGCGACCAGGAAAACTCCACGCGCACCCCAGGCTCACCATCGCCCCAACTGCAACGCTCACTCAGGTGCCTGACCAGCGCCAGCCCACGGCCACTTAGGCTATGGGCATTACGGGGGGACGACGGCAATCGCTGCGCATCAAAGCCTGAGCCGCTGTCCTCGACCCGCACAATCAAACGCCCGCCTACGCCCTCGGGCAGTAATTGCAGATGAAAACGCACAAACCCGTTGGTTAACGCCGCCAGCCGCACGCTGCGCTGGCGGTAATACTCGGTAAACCCCTCGGCATCCGCCTTGAGTGCGGAATCCAGACCCAGCACGCCATGCTCTAGGGCATTCGAATACAGCTCGGCCAATACACTGAACAAGGCACCGCCCTGGGGCCGCAGCCCTTGCACCTCAAGCAACAGCTGCAAGAGAAATGGCAGCGGATTGAAATGCCGTAGGGTTTCACCGCGAAACTCGAAGCTTGCCGACCAATCCAGCGAGTGGCTCTGTCCATTGTCGGCAAAGGCCAGTGGCGGCCGGCTCAACGTTGCCTGATCGACCAGACTGACCTCAACCAGGCTGACATCATCCTGCTGCTCGCCGCTGAAATGGGTCAGCGCCTGCTGAATCTCAGAAAATAGCGTCGCCTGCTGCCGGTTGGCGTTGAACACCTCGAGCAAACGCCCTTCACCGAACAGCTCACCCTGCTTGCTGCAAGCCTCCAGCACGCCATCGGAGAGCAGGAAAACCCGATCCCCCAGCGCCAGCGGATAGACCTCATACTTGTCGTTGAATGCGTTTGGCTCCAACACCCCCAGCGGCAAGTGCCGCGACACCAGCGGTATACGCTGACCATTGCCGCGTAACAAATAGCCATCCGGCAAGCCACCGTTCCACACCTCGACCACCTGGCGCTGGAAGCTGATGTTCAGCACTGTTGCGCAGCAAAACACCCCGACCGGCAGGATGTGCTTGAGCTTGGCGTTGATCTCACGCAGCACCTCGGCCAGGGAATAGCCTTTGGCCGTCATGCCATAAAACACTTCGGCCAGTGGCATCGCGCCTATTGCCGCAGGCAAGCCGTGGCCGGTGAAATCACCCAGCAGCACATGCATGCCGCCTGAAGGCTTGAACGCGGCCAGCAGCAGATCACCGTTAAACACTGCATAGGGCGATTGTAGGTAGCGAATGTTCGGTGCATCCAGGCAACCGGAGTGGGTCACCTTGTCGAATACCGCCTTAGCCACACGCTGCTCGTTGAGCAGGTGCTCGTTGTGCATGGCAATCAGGTCGCGCTGCTGCAAGACGGTGTCCTGCAAGCGCCGCAGGCGCTCCATGGCGTTGATCTTGGCTTCGAGAATGACCCGGTTATAAGGTTTGGCGAGAAAGTCATCACCACCGGCCTCCAGGCAACGCACCAGCGCTTCGCCTTCGGTCAGGGAGGTGAGAAAGATGATCGGCACCAGCTCTTCGCCAGCCGCTTGTTTGATCCGCCGTGCGGCGTCGAAACCGTCCATTACCGGCATCAGGGCGTCCATCAGCACCAGCTGTGGGCGCTCCAACTCGAACAAAGCCACCGCTTCCAGGCCATTTCTGGCTGTCAGCACCCGGTGGCCCTGACGGCTGACGATGGTCGATAAGAGCATGCGATCGGCGGCGTTGTCCTCGGCGATCAGTATGGACAGGCGCTCTGGCATAGCACGCGCCCCGCTCAGGTGATCTTGAATAGCTGCTCGAAATTCGAGATGGCGAGGATTTTGCGCACATCAGGGTTGCAGTTGAGCAGGCTGATCTGCGCACTGTCGCCACCGGCGTGATCACGCAGCAACAGCAACATGCCGAGCGCCGAACTGTCCAGATAGGTGGTGCCCTGTAGGTCTACAACATAGCGCTGCGGCGGGCTGCTGACGCGCTCATAGGCATTACGAAATTCCTGATGTGCACCGAAGTCGAAGCGTCCCTGAATCACAATGGTCAGCTCTTGCCCATCAGATGAGGGCTGCGAGGTGATAGCCATGAATTACTCCTTTCAACGAAAAGACCAGGCCGCACGTTCAGGTGAGCCAAGCTGCAGGTTATGCATAGTCAAGATGTAGCACCGCAATGCTCATGCAGCAACTGTTTAGGCGCTATTGAGCGGTCATTGTGGCGGTCATTGCGGCCGTTATAGCAGCGCTTAATAGTGCGAGTCCCTCGCCACCAGGCGCTGCGAGAGCTCATCGAGCAGTTTCTGCTCGCGCTTGTCTTCGGCCATGCGCGCTTCGTCCTGATAGCGTTTGACCAGCTTGCGCAGACCCTCCATGCGCGCATAGCGTTGTTGCCAGACCTCGCGCACCTTATCCATATTGGCGCGGTGCCAATCGACACTGTTGCGCTGCTGGCCAATGGCGCCTTCCAGCTGGGTAAGAAAGCGCTGGTAGTTCATCAGCCATTGCCCGGAAACGCCGCGCTGGCCTTCACTGATCCATTGCTGCTGGTAATCACCGCGGTAGCGCTCCAGGTCCCCCAGTTGCACTTCGGCCTGGCGCAGCAGGCCCTGGCAATGGCCCAACTGCAAAGCCGCTTCGCGCTCGGCACGCTCGGCCATGAGCACGACAGGAGCCAGCCGCGCGGCGCGGCTCTGCGCCATGGCTTACGCCCCAGCCGCAGCAGGGTTGAAGGTCGCGGCCAGCTGCGCACTGCTGTTTTCCAGGCTTTCGTTATCCTGCAGCCCCTGCCGCAGGTACTTGACCATGGCCGGCTGACGGGCGATGGCCAGGTCGGTATCAGGGTCACCACCGGGCACATAGGCACCCACGCTGATCAGGTCACGACTCTGCTGATAGCGCGACCACAACTGCTTGAACCGCTGCGACAGGCGCAGATGTTCGGCACTGACCACCTGCGGCATCACTCGACTGATCGAGGCTTCGATATCGATGGCCGGGTAATGCCCCTCCTCAGCCAAGCGCCGCGACAGCACAATATGCCCATCGAGCACACCACGCGCGGCGTCAGCAATCGGGTCCTGCTGGTCATCGCCTTCACTGAGCACGGTGTAAAACGCAGTAATCGAGCCGCCGCCCTCTTCCGCATTACCGGCACGTTCCACCAGCTTTGGCAGCCGCGCAAATACTGACGGCGGATAACCCTTGGTTGCCGGCGGCTCACCGATGGCCAGGGCGATCTCACGCTGCGCCTGGGCAAAACGGGTTAGCGAGTCCATCAACAGCAAGACGTTCTTGCCTTTATCGCGGAAGTATTCGGCTATTCGCGTGCAATACATCGCTGCACGCAGGCGCATCAACGGCGCATCATCGGCCGGCGAGGCCACCACCACCGAGCGTTTGAGGCCTTCGTGGCCGAGAATCTCGTCGATGAATTCTTTTACTTCTCGGCCCCGCTCACCGATTAGCCCGACCACGATAATGTCGGCGTCGGTAAAGCGCGTCATCATGCCCAGCAACACCGATTTACCCACACCGGTACCGGCAAACAGACCAAGCCGCTGGCCGCGCCCTACCGTCAATAGACCGTTGATTGAGCGAATCCCCACATCCAGCGGCTCACTGATGGGGTGACGTTTGAGCGGGTTGATCGTCGGGCCATCCATCGGCACCCAGTCTTCGGCCTTCATCCCACCTTTGCCATCCAGGGCGCGGCCAGTGCCATCGAGCACCCGGCCGAGCATCGACATGCCCATGGGCAAACGGCCGGTATCCGGCAACGGCACCACCCGCGCGCCGGGAGCAATGCCGGCCAGGCTGCCGACCGGCATTAGAAAAATTTTGCCATTGGAAAAGCCCATCACTTCGGCCTCAACCTGCACCGGGTGATAGCTGTCGTCATTGATCACCAGGCAACGGCTGCCCAGTGCGGCGCGCAAACCTTCAGCTTCGAGGGTCAGGCCGACCATGCGCAACAAACGCCCCTCTACCTGCGGCTGGGTCGGCAGTGCTACGACATCGCTGTAACCAGCCAAGCGCTTGGCAAAGCTGACCCGATCAAGGCGCATCCTGCGGCGCCTCAGCAATTGCCTCCGGGGCATCCAACTCGGTCTGCAGGTCGGCCTCCAGCGGATGCATGGCCTGCTCACGCTGCTGCTCGAATAACTGTTTGATGGCCAGACTCAGGCGCGTCTCCATCGTCGCATCGATACGGCTCAGCTCGCTTTCCAC
>JAWWDH010000306.1:0-4383 GCA_033720015.1 Pseudomonas sp. | reverse complement strand
GCTGGCGTTCAACCCCTCGCACCTGGAAATCGTCTCTCCGGTGGTCGAGGGCTCTGTACGCGCTCGTCAGGATCGGCGTAGCGATGTCGCGGGCGAAAAAGTCCTGCCGATCTCCATCCACGGTGATGCGGCCTTCGCCGGTCAGGGCGTGGTCATGGAAACCTTCCAGATGTCGCAGACCCGTGGTTACAAGACGGGCGGCACCATCCATATCGTGATCAATAACCAGGTTGGCTTCACCACCAGTCGTGCCGAGGACTCGCGCTCCACCGAGTACTGCACCGACGTGGCGAAAATGATCCAGGCGCCGATCTTCCATGTGAATGGTGATGACCCGGAAGCCGTGCTGTTTGTCACGCAACTGGCTGTCGATTACCGCATGCAGTACAAGCGTGATGTGGTCATCGATCTGGTTTGCTACCGCCGCCGCGGTCACAACGAAGCCGATGAGCCGAATGGTACTCAGCCGCTGATGTACCAGCAGATCAGCAAACAGCGCACCACCCGAGAGCTGTATGCCGAAGCCTTGACTACGGCCGTTAGTCACTCTACGGACGATGTGCAGTTCAAGATCGACGAATACCGTGCCGCATTGGACAACGGTCAGCACGTGGTCAAAAGTCTGGTCAAGGAACCGAACAAGGAACTGTTCGTCGACTGGCGTCCGTATCTGGGCCACGCCTGGACCGCGCGTCATGACACACGCTTCGACCTCAAGACTCTGCAGGACCTGTCCAACAAACTGATGGAAGTGCCTGAAGGCTTCGTGGTTCAGCGCCAGGTTGCGAAGATTCTCGAAGACCGCCACAAAATGGCCGCCGGCGCCTTGCCGATCAACTGGGGCTATGCCGAGACCATGGCCTACGCCACCCTGTTGTTCGAGGGCCATCCGATCCGCATGACCGGGCAGGACATTGGCCGTGGCACCTTCTCGCACCGCCATGCCGCGCTGCACAACCAGAAAGATGGCAGCACCTACCTGCCGTTGCAGAACCTGTATGAAGGCCAACCGCGCTTCGACCTGTACGACTCCTTCCTCTCGGAAGAGGCCGTGCTGGCTTTCGAATATGGCTACGCCACCACCAAACCCAATTCCCTGGTGATCTGGGAGGCTCAGTTCGGCGACTTTGCCAACGGTGCGCAGGTGGTGTTCGACCAGTTCATTTCCAGTGGTGAGCACAAGTGGGGCCGGCTCTGTGGCCTGACCATGCTGTTGCCGCATGGTTATGAAGGGCAGGGGCCTGAGCACTCCTCGGCCCGTCTGGAGCGTTACCTGCAACTGTGTGCCGAGCACAACATGCAGGTCTGCGTGCCGACCACTCCGGCGCAGATCTACCACTTGTTGCGTCGCCAGGTGATTCGTCCGCTGCGCAAACCCTTGGTGGTGTTGACGCCCAAGTCGCTGCTGCGCCACAAGCTGGCTATTTCGACCCTGGAAGACCTCGCTGAAGGCTCGTTCCAGACCGTGATTCCTGAAGTCGATGCGATCGACGCGAAGAAGGTTGATCGGCTGATTCTGTGCAGTGGCAAGGTTTACTACGACTTGCTGGAGAAGCGTCGCAACGAAGGCCGTGAAGACATCGCGATCGTGCGTATCGAACAGCTCTATCCGTTCCCGGAAGATGATCTGACCGAAGTCCTGGCGACCTACAAGAGCCTCAAGCACATCGTCTGGTGCCAGGAAGAGCCAATGAACCAGGGCGCCTGGTACTGCAGCCAGCACCATATGCGTCGCGTCGCGACTGCGCACAAGAAGACACTGTTCCTCGAGTACGCCGGTCGTGAAGCATCCGCAGCCCCCGCTTGTGGTTATGCATCGTTGCACGCCGAACAGCAGGCAAAACTGCTGCAAGACGCCTTTACTGTTTAACGCCTTCGCGCAACAGGCGGCCGACTGGGCCGCCTGCTAGAAAAACCGAATTTAAGGAACCACACATAATGGCTATCGAGATCAAAGCCCCTACTTTCCCGGAATCGGTTGCCGACGGCACCGTGGCCACTTGGCACAAGAAGCCGGGCGATGCGGTCAAGCGCGACGAGCTGATCGTCGATATTGAAACCGACAAAGTAGTGATCGAAGTGCTGGCCGAGGCCGACGGCGTCCTCGCGCAAATCGTTAAGAATGAAGGCGACACTGTCCTCAGCAATGAAGTCCTGGGCACCTTGGGCGAGGGCGGTGCCGCTGCTCCGGCTCCGACCGCTGCACAAGCTGCTGCACCCGCTGCTGCCGCTGGCGATGATCAGATTCTTTCGCCGGCTGCGCGCAAGATCGCCGAAGAAAACGGCATCGACCCGAACAGTGTTGCAGGTACTGGCAAGGGTGGCCGTGTAACCAAGGAAGATGTGGTTGCCGCCGTTGATGCGAAGAAAAACGCCCCCGCTGCACCTGCTGCCAAGCCTGCTGCGCCTGCCGCTGCTGCTCCAGTCTTTGCTTCGGGCGACCGCACAGAGAAGCGCGTACCGATGACCCGCGTGCGTGCCACCGTGGCCCGTCGCCTGGTCGAGGCGCAGTCGAACATGGCCATGCTGACCACCTTCAACGAAGTAGACATGACTGAAGTCATGGCGCTGCGCTCGAAGTACAAGGACCTGTTTGAGAAGTCGCACAATGGCGTGCGCCTGGGCTTTATGTCGTTCTTCGTCAAAGCGGCCACCGAAGCGCTGAAGCGTTTCCCTGCGGTCAACGCCTCGATTGACGGTTCCGACATCGTTTACCACGGTTACGCGGACGTCGGTGTTGCGGTTTCCAGCGATCGTGGTCTGGTGGTTCCAGTACTGCGTAATGCTGAACTGATGAGCCTGGCTGAAATCGAAAATGGCATTGCCACTTTTGGTAAAAAAGCCCGCGACGGCAAACTGTCGATCGACGAAATGACCGGTGGCACCTTCACTATTACTAACGGTGGTACCTTCGGGTCGATGATGTCGACGCCGATCGTCAACCCACCACAAGCTGCGATCCTGGGGATGCACAACATCCTTCAGCGGCCGATGGCGATCAACGGCCAAGTGGTGATCCGCCCGATGATGTACTTGGCGTTGTCTTACGATCACCGCCTGATTGATGGTAAGGAAGCCGTGACCTTCCTGGTGACCATCAAAAACTTGCTGGAAGACCCGGCGCGCTTGCTGCTGGATATCTAAAGCCAGTTTCTCCCACGGCGGCCCTGTACTCAGGGCCGTCCGGTTTATTCGAGAAGGAATACGTTATGACCCAGAAATTCGACGTGGTAGTCATCGGTGCCGGCCCTGGCGGTTATGTAGCCGCGATCAAAGCCGCTCAACTCGGTTTGAAAACAGCGTGCATTGAGAAGTACCAAGATAAGGAGGGCAAGACTGCCCTCGGTGGTACTTGCCTGAACGTCGGCTGTATTCCGTCCAAGGCCCTGCTGGACAGCTCCTGGAAATACCACGAAGCGCAGGAAGGCTTCGCCATCCACGGTATTGAAGCTAAAGGCGTAACTATCGATGTGCCTGCGATGATCGGGCGTAAAGCCAACATCGTGAAAAACCTCACCGGTGGTGTTGCCGGCCTGTTCAAGGCCAACGGCGTGACTCTGCTTGAAGGCCACGGCAAGTTGCTGGCAGGCAAGCAAGTTGAAGTCACCGGCTCCGATGGTAAAACGCAGATCGTCGCTGCTGAGCATGTGATCCTGGCCTCCGGCTCTAAGCCGATTGACATCCCGCCGGCACCGGTTGATCAAGATGTGATCGTCGACTCCACTGGCGCCCTGGAATTCCAGAGCGTGCCGAAGAAGCTTGGCGTGATCGGCGCAGGTGTAATTGGCTTGGAGCTGGGTTCGGTTTGGGCGCGTTTAGGTGCTGAAGTTACCGTGCTGGAAGCCCTGGACAAGTTCCTCCCGGCTGCCGATGAGCAGGTCGCCAAAGAAGCGCTGAAGACCCTCACCAAGCAAGGCTTGAACATCCGTCTGGGCGCTCGCGTCACGGGTTCGGAAGTGAAGAAGAAGCAAGTCACCGTTAACTTCACCGACGCGGAAGGCGAGCAGAAGATCGTTTTCGACAAGCTGATCGTTGCCGTTGGCCGTCGCCCAGTGACCACCGACCTGTTAGCTGCTGATAGCGGCGTCGACATGGACGAGCGTGGCTTTATCTTTGTTGATGATCAGTGCTCCACCAGCGTGCCGGGCGTTTACGCCATCGGTGACGTGGTGCGTGGTGCGATGCTGGCTCACAAGGCTTCTGAAGAAGGCATCATGGTTGCCGAGCGTATCGCCGGGCATAAAGCCCAGATGAACTACGACCTGATCCCTTCGGTTATCTACACCCACCCGGAAATCGCATGGGTTGGTAAGACTGAGCAGCAGCTGAAGACTGAAGGCGTTGCCGTTAAAGTCGGTACCTTCCCGTTTGCTGCCAGCGGTC
>JAWWDH010000305.1:0-4410 GCA_033720015.1 Pseudomonas sp. | reverse complement strand
GCGGTATGCGCAATCAGCGCACGCTGGCTGGGCTCGTCACGTCGACGCCCCAGCCAACGCCTTCCCCTCATGCATGGCGCACGATGGTACGCCAGCACTCAGACGCTGACCCGCTCCTCAGGCTCTGCCACACCATCGGCATAGTCATGGCTGAGGAAGTGCTCCAGCGAGTCATCGAGAATCTCCAGCCAAGGGGCTGGCAATTCAGGGGCTGCGGTGCCCGTGACGGTCGAGGTATAGCACTGGTTGCGATAACCCATGATGTCGACCTTCTTGTCCTGCTTCCAGCGCTTGAACAACTCACCCTGGGCCTCAACGGCAAACTCGGGGTAGTCGGTCGGCTGCAACAGGTCGCGCACATAGGCCGCCTGGAAATCGATTTCCGCACTGGCATTTTCCAGCGCTTCTTCGCGGCTCAGCCAATCTTGCATGTCCGCCTGCATCGTCGTGGCATCCGGCAAAGGGATGCGCCCGAGCATGACATCGCGGGCATACCAGGCCTGAGCATCGAACATGTTGAAGGTGAAGTACTGATCCTGCATACCGAGGTAGATCAAGCGCGGATTGCTCTCCCAGAACAGGCCTTTGTACAGGCTCTGCGGGTACAAGCGGTTGTGCGTCTGCAGGCGCAGGTCATCCGGCAGGAAGGGGAAGCTGTGCTGGTAACCGGTGCACAAAATGATCGCATCCACCGCCTTGCTGCTGCCGTCACTGAAATGCGCCACGTTGTCTTCCAGACGCTCCAGCAGCGGCACTTCGGTCATACCCGCAGGCCAGTCGTAACCCAGGGGGCTTGAGCGGTAGCTGAAGGTCACCGACTTCGCGCCGTACTTGTGGCACTGCGTACCGATGTCTTCGGCCGAGTAACTGCTGCCGACCAGCAGCAGGTCTTTGTCCTTGAACTCCAGCGCATCGCGGAAATCATGGGCATGCAGGACTCGCCCGGGGAAGCGCTCGATGCCTGGGAAGTACGGCACATTCGGCGTGGAGAAGTGACCGGTGGCGACCACCACGAAATCAAACTCTTCGGTGCGCAGCTGGTCTTCGCGGTGATCCATTACCGTCACGCTGAATTTCTGCGCTTGTTCGTCGAAATTGACCCAGCGCACGGCCGATTCAAAACGGATGTACTGGCGCACATCTTTGCGCTCGATACGCCCCATGATGTAATTCTTCAGCACTTCACGCGGCGGATAGGAGGGAATCGCGCGACCGAAGTGCTCATCAAAGGAGTAATCAGCGAACTCCAGGCACTCTTTCGGGCCATTGGACCAGAGGTAGCGGTACATGCTGCCATGCACCGGCTCACCGTGTTTATCCAGGCCAGTACGCCAGGTGTAATTCCACATGCCGCCGAGGTCATTCTGCTTCTCGAAGCAGACGATTTCAGGCATTTCTTCATGCTCGGCAAGCTGGGCGGAAACAAAAGATCGAAGTTGAGCGAGCCCGCTAGGACCGGCCCCAAGAATAGCGATTTTCAGGGACAAATCTATCTCCTCTCAAGCTGAATGACCTTTTTACCCTAACGCGATAAGCGTGCCAGCAGCAAACTTGTTCCCTGAAATTGACTCCCGATAACCGCTTGTTCCGTGCAAAGTCACGCAACAAGCAAAGGGCGCATACGCCCACCTCATAGGCGATCGCCGCCGACGCGAACCACGACAAAGCGATGAAATATATTCATACAAAATGCTCTTTAAATGCCCCCAGCTCACGCCTGCGCGGGGCGTCAGGAGCGCCCGGTACGCGAGCCAGGCCACAGCAAAAACCCTGCAGACAGAAACGCAAAACCCCGCCGAAGCGGGGTTTTAGCAGCGCATATAGCGCCTTACAAGTAGAAGGCCTTCAGCGGCGGGAAGCCGTTGAACTCCACCGCGCTGTAGCTGGTGGTGTAGGCACCGGTGGAGAGCCAGTACAGACGGTCACCGATCGCCAAATTGAGCGGCAGACCGTACTTGTAGTTCTCGTACATGATGTCGGCGCTGTCGCAGGTCGGCCCAGCGATTACCACTTCTTCCATCTCACCCTTCTTCTCGGTGTAGATCGGGAACTTGATCGCCTCGCCCATGGTTTCAATCAGACCGCTAAACAGGCCCACATCGACATACACCCAACGCTCCACGGCGGTGCGCGACTTACGCGCCACCAGTACCACTTCACTGACCAGGATGCCGGCGTTGGCAATCAGCGAGCGGCCCGGCTCCAGAATGATTTCCGGCAGGTCGTCACCGAAGTCTTCCTTGAGGAAACGGATGATTTCCTCGGCATAGGTTTCCAGGCTGTTGGTGCGGGTGATGTAGTTGGCCGGGAAGCCGCCACCCATGTTGATCAGCTTGAGGGTGATGCCGTCTTCTTCTTTCAGGCGCTCGAAGATCACTTTGACCTTGGCAATCGCCGCGTCCCACACGGAAATATCACGCTGCTGCGAGCCGACGTGGAAGGAGATGCCATACGGCACCAGGCCCAGGTCGCGGGCGAGAATCAGCAGGTCCATGGCCATGTCGGTCTGGCAGCCGAACTTGCGCGACAGCGGCCAATCGGCGGTGGTCGAGCCTTCAGTGAGGATACGCACATAGATTTTCGAACCCGGTGCGGCCTTGGCAATGTTGCGCAGGTCGGCTTCCGAGTCGGTGGAAAACAGCCGCACGCCCTTCTCGTAGAAGTAACGGATGTCCTTGGATTTCTTGATGGTGTTGCCATAGCTGATGCGATCTGGCGTTACCCCACGGCTCAAGACCTTATCCAGCTCATAGATCGAGGCGATGTCGAAGCTGGAGCCTTTGTCCTTGAGCAGGTCGATAATCTCGACGGCCGGGTTGGCCTTGACCGCGTAATAGATGCTGGCGAACTCGAAACCGGCGCGCAGGTCGTCATAGGCCTGGCTGATGATTGCGGTATCGATCACCACAAACGGGGTTTCCTGAGTATCCGCAAACGTCTTCATGCGCTGAAAAGTGGCGGGGGCGTAATAATCTTCGACCTTGATCGACATGCTCGACTCCAAATGGCAAAACCAGAAACACAATGATTCGGGCAGCTAAACCGGGCACAGGTTCAACTGCGTTTCAGGGGGCGGCCGCGAACGGCCCGGAACGTCTGATCAGTTTCCCCACTTTGGTTCGCCTACTTCCCAAGGCATGTCGCCGAGTATCAGGATCGATCTCTCGTCGTCAGTACTTGAGCCGGATGGATCGTTGCCAGCATGGACGTTCGGGCGCGAACTTTAGGGCCACGGGAAGCTTAGATCAATCAAAAATGCCGCGCTTTTGACCTGCATTGCCGCCTTATTGATTGATCGTTTTATATTCAAAACAAAACGTCATGGAATGCTGCACAAAGCGCGAAAGCCTGGCGGTTTTATCCGTTGACTACAGGCCGCCGCGCTCGCGGGCGTTTACCGTTATAATCGCCGCCTTTTTTGACAAACCGACTATTCAGTCGACGGGTTCCCGCACAATGACCATCCAGGCCGCCGAAGTCGCCAAACGCCGCACGTTTGCGATCATTTCCCACCCCGACGCCGGTAAAACCACGATTACAGAGAAACTCCTGCTGATGGGTAAGGCGATTTCGGTCGCGGGCACGGTGAAGTCGCGCAAGTCCGACCGCCATGCCACCTCCGACTGGATGGAAATGGAAAAGCAGCGCGGCATCTCTATCACCACCTCGGTGATGCAGTTCCCCTACCGCGATCACATGATCAACCTGCTCGACACCCCCGGTCACGAAGACTTCTCGGAAGACACCTACCGCACCCTGACCGCGGTGGACAGCGCACTGATGGTGCTCGACGGCGGTAAAGGCGTTGAGCCACGCACCATTGCCCTGATGGACGTGTGCCGCCTGCGCGACACGCCGATTGTCAGCTTCGTCAACAAGCTCGACCGCGACATTCGCGACCCGATCGAGCTGCTCGACGAGATCGAAGCCGTACTGAAAATCAAAGCCGCGCCGATTACCTGGCCGATTGGCTGCTACCGCGACTTCAAGGGTGTTTACCACCTGGCCGACGACTACATCATCGTCTACACCGCCGGCCACGGCCATGAGCGCACCGAAACCAAGATCATCGAGAAGCTCGACTCCGACGAGGCCCGCGCCCACCTGGGCGATGAGTACGAGCGCTTTATCGAACAGCTGGAGCTGGTGCAGGGCGCTTGCCATGAGTTCGATCAAGACGAATTTATGAACGGCCAACTGACCCCGGTTTTCTTCGGCACCGCGCTGGGCAACTTTGGTGTCGATCACGTGCTCGACGCCGTGGTCGACTGGGCACCACGCCCGCTGGCCCGAGTCGCCAATGAGCGCACCGTAGAGCCGGTAGAAGAGAAATTCAGCGGCTTCGTGTTCAAGATTCAAGCGAACATGGACCCCAAGCACCGCGACCGCATCGCCTTTATGCGCATCTGC
>JAWWDH010000304.1:0-4436 GCA_033720015.1 Pseudomonas sp. | reverse complement strand
CGAACTGGATGCCAAAGGCCTGGCCATGTACGGCCAGATGACCGCCGGCAGCTGGATCTACATCGGCAGCCAGGGCATCGTCCAGGGCACCTACGAAACCTTCGTCGAAGCCGGGCGACAGCACTTTGGCGGTAACCTCAAGGGCCGTTGGGTGCTCACCGCCGGTCTCGGTGGCATGGGTGGCGCACAGCCGCTGGCCGCGACGCTGGCCGGTGCTTGTTCACTGAACATCGAATGCCAGCAGGTCAGCATCGATTTCCGTCTGCGCACTCGCTATGTCGACGAGCAGGCCAGCGATCTGGATGACGCCCTGGCGCGCATTGCCAAGTACACCGCTGAAGGCCGTGCCGTTTCTATCGCCCTGTGCGGTAACGCTGCAGAAATCCTGCCTGAACTGGTTCGCCGTGGCGTACGCCCGGACATGGTCACCGACCAGACCAGCGCACACGACCCACTCAATGGCTACCTGCCGATCGGCTGGAGCTGGGATGAGTACCGTGCCAAGGCCAAGTTGCAGCCTGCTGAAGTGGTCAAGGCCGCCAAGCAGTCGATGGCCGTGCACGTGCAAGCCATGCTCGAGTTCCAGAAGATGGGTGTGCCTACTTTTGATTACGGCAATAACATCCGCCAGATGGCGCTGCAAGAAGGCGTCGCCAATGCCTTCGATTTTCCAGGCTTTGTGCCGGCTTATATTCGCCCGCTGTTTTGCCGTGGCGTCGGTCCATTCCGTTGGGTAGCGCTGTCCGGTGACCCGGAAGACATCTACAAGACCGATGCGAAAGTTAAAGAGCTAATCCCGGACGATGAGCACCTGCATCGCTGGCTGGACATGGCGCGTGAACGCATTGCCTTCCAGGGGCTGCCGGCACGTATCTGCTGGGTTGGTCTGGGTCTGCGCGCCAAGCTTGGTCTGGCGTTCAACGAAATGGTGCGCAGTGGCGAATTGTCTGCGCCGGTGGTGATCGGTCGTGACCACCTGGACTCCGGTTCGGTGGCCAGTCCCAACCGCGAGACCGAGGCGATGGCCGATGGCTCGGATGCCGTTTCTGATTGGCCGCTGCTGAATGCCTTGCTGAATACTGCGGGCGGTGCGACCTGGGTTTCCCTGCACCATGGTGGCGGCGTCGGTATGGGCTTCTCTCAGCACTCCGGGGTGGTTATTGTCTGCGACGGCACCGATGAAGCGGCGGCACGCATTGCCCGCGTGTTGCATAACGACCCGGCCACTGGGGTGATGCGTCACGCCGATGCCGGTTATCAAATTGCGATTGATTGCGCTCATGAGCAGGGCCTGAACCTGCCGATGATCACCTCGGCTAAAGGAGCCTGAACATGAACACTGTGAATATTTTGCCTGGTCAGCTGACCCTGGCCCAATTGCGTCAAATTCATCAAGCGCCGGTCAAGTTGAGCCTGGATAGCCGCGCCGCTGCAGGCATCGAGGCCAGTGTGGCCTGCGTCGAGCAGATCCTCGCCGAGAACCGCACTGCGTATGGCATCAACACCGGTTTCGGGTTGTTGGCATCGACCCGCATTGCCACGGCTGACCTGGAAAACCTGCAGCGCTCCTTGGTGTTGTCGCACGCTGCCGGCGTTGGCCAGCCGCTGGATGATGATCTGGTGCGCCTGATCATGGTGCTCAAGGTCAACAGCCTCAGCCGTGGTTTCTCCGGTATCCGTCGGGTGGTCATTGATGCGTTGATTGCCCTGATCAATGCCGAGGTGTACCCACATATTCCGCTTAAGGGTTCGGTCGGCGCGTCCGGCGATCTGGCCCCGCTGGCGCACATGTCGCTGGTGCTGCTCGGCGAGGGCAAGGCCCGCTATCAGGGTGAATGGCTGCCGGCCACCGAGGCGTTGGCCAAGGCAGGCCTCGAGCCGCTGACCCTGGCGGCCAAAGAAGGTTTGGCGCTGCTTAACGGCACTCAGGTTTCCACGGCCTACGCCCTGCGTGGTTTGTTCCAGGCGGAGGATCTGTTCGCTGCTGCGCTGGTCACCGGCGGCCTCAGCGTGGAAGCCATGCTCGGCTCGCGCTCGCCGTTTGATCCGCGTATCCACGCCGCCCGTGGCCAGCGTGGGCAGATCGATGCGGCTGCGGCCTATCGTGACCTGCTCACCCCGAGCACTGAGATCTCGCAGTCCCACGCCAACTGCGACAAGGTGCAGGACCCGTACTCGCTGCGTTGCCAGCCGCAGGTCATGGGTGCCTGCCTGACTCAGATCCGTCAGGCTGCCGAAGTACTGTCGGTTGAGGCCAACGCGGTGTCGGATAACCCGCTGGTGTTCGCTGCCGAGGGCGATGTGATCTCTGGGGGTAACTTCCACGCCGAGCCGGTGGCCATGGCCGCCGACAACCTGGCCCTGGCTATTGCCGAAATCGGTTCGTTGTCCGAGCGGCGCATCTCGCTGATGATGGATAAGCACATGTCGCAACTGCCGCCGTTCCTGGTGGCCAATGGCGGGGTCAACTCCGGCTTTATGATCGCCCAGGTGACCGCCGCCGCACTGGCCAGCGAGAACAAGGCACTGTCGCATCCGCACAGCGTCGACAGCCTGCCGACTTCGGCTAACCAGGAAGACCACGTGTCCATGGCTCCGGCCGCTGGCAAGCGTCTGTGGGAAATGGCCGAGAACGTACGCGGCATCCTCGCCGTGGAGCTGCTGGGTGCCTGTCAGGGGTTGGACTTCCGCGAGGGTCGCAAGACTTCGGCGAAGCTGGAACAGGCCCGCACGGCGCTGCGCGAACAGGTCTCCCACTACGAAAAAGACCGCTTCTTCGCCCCGGACATCGAGGCCGCCAGCGAGTTGATCGCTTCTCGCTGCCTGGGCGTGCTGGTGCCTGCAAAGCTGCTGCCTAGTCAGTAGGGGGGGGCTAGCTAATCAATGAAAGGGCGATGCACAGCAGTCTGGTGGGGCATCGCCCGCCAACAATAAAAATAACAATTAGGAGTGTTGCATGAGTGCAATTGTATTGGCCGTCCTGGTGATGGTGACTCTGAGCCTGCTGAGGGTCTCGGTGGTGTTTGCCTTGATCGTTTCGGCGGTCGTGGGCGGACTGTTTGCCGGCATGCCGATTGGCGACATTGTCTCGGCATTTAATGGCGGGTTAGGGGGTGGTGCGCCGGTAGCGCTGGCGTATGCAACGCTGGGGGCGTTCGCCATCGCACTGTCGCGCACGGGCCTCTCACAGAAAATGTCGCGTAGCGTGGTGAGCTACATCAATACGGGCAATCATTCGGGCAGCCATTTAACTGTTATCAAGTGGAGCATGCTGTCGAGCTTGATCCTGGCCGGTTTCGCCTCCGGTACCGTGATTCCGGTACACATTGCCTTTATTCCGATCCTGGTACCGCCGTTGTTGCATGTAATGAACCGCCTGCAGTTGGATCGTCGCGCGGTCGCCTGCGTCATAACCTTCTCTATCACTGTGATGTATATGTGTGTGCCGGTGGGTTTTGGCAGCATTTTCCTCAACGATATTCTGATCGCCCAGATCAATAGCGCCGGTCAGTCGTCAGGTTTCAGCGTGACCGCAGGTATGGCACCGCAAGCGATGCTGCTTCCTGTGCTGGGCATGTTGGCGGGGCTTGGCATTGCTTTGCTGGTGACCTACAGACGCAAGCGCGGTTATCAGGATCTGCCTATCGAAGGCTCCCATGAAGAGCAGGCCGTAAGCCTCAGTTCCAAGCAGCTGGGCTTGATCGTGTTGGCTCTGGTGTTGGCGCTGGTGGTGCAGTTGTGGACCGGCTCGATGGTCTTCGGCGGTCTAGTTGGTTTCTCCGTTATCACCATGAGTGGGGTCATCCGCTGGAGTGAGCAAGACAATGTGTTCACCCAGGGCATGCGTTTGATGGCCATGGTGGGCTTTATCATGATTGCTGCTTCGGGTTTTGCTGGGGTGATGAATGCCACTGGGGAAATTCCGACACTGGTCAGCAGTTCGGTGGAGCTGATCGGCGACAATCGCGGTCTAGCGGCGCTGGTCATGCTGCTGGTGGGGCTGCTGATTACCATGGGTATCGGCTCGTCGTTTTCAACCGTGCCGATCATTGCGGCCCTCTATGTGCCCTTGGCGCTGAGTTTCGGCTTCTCACCGCTGGCGGTGATTGCCTTGGTCGGTACTGCTGCCGCCCTCGGTGATGCCGGCTCGCCAGCCTCGGATTCGACCCTGGGCCCGACCGCCGGCCTGAATGCCGATGGCCAGCACGACCATATCTGGGACACCGTGGTACCGACCTTCCTGCATTTCAACTTGCCGCTGATTGCCTTTGGTTGGGCCGCGGCCATGGTGTTATGAGCCACAAGGAATAACCTCAATGACGCTACAAACCAGTGAGTTCAAATTAACGACTGAGCAGGTGGAAGATTTTCAGCGCGATGGAGCTATCTGCATTCGGCAGTTGTTCAGTGCCGAGGAGGTTGCCCTGCTGACGACT
>JAWWDH010000303.1:0-4448 GCA_033720015.1 Pseudomonas sp. | reverse complement strand
GGTCCACTGACTCCACACCCTGGGCGATGATCGGCCCTTCGTCGAGGTCGTTATTGATGTAGTGCGCCGTGGCACCCACCAGCTTGACGCCCTTTTCATAGGCCTGGTGATAAGGCTTGGCGCCCTTGAAACCGGGCAGCAGCGAGTGGTGAATATTGATCGCCCAGCCATCCAGCTTGCGGCACAGCTCCGGCGACAACACCTGCATATAGCGAGCGAGCACCACCAGTTCGGCACCGCTGTCCTCGATCACCTGCAGCACCTTGCGCTCCTGCGCCGGTTTGTCATTCGGGTCAAGCGGGAAGTGGTAGTAGGGAATGTCGTGCCAGCGCGCCAGCGGTTCCAAGTCCGGGTGATTGGACACTACGGCGACAACATCCATGCCCAAGTGGCCAATGCGCTGGCGATAGAGCAGATCATTCAGGCAATGGTCGGCCTTGCTGACCATCAGCACCACCTTGGCCCGGTAGCCGGGCGGGGTCAGTTCGATTTGCATGCCAAAGCTGGTCAGGCGCTCATCGAGGCCGGCGCGAAAGGCCTGCTCATCAAAGTCGTCCGGTTGGCGAAACTCGACGCGAATAAAAAACAGCGAGGACAGGCGATCATCAAACGAGTGATGCTCAGTGACATAGCAGCGCTGTTCGAAGAGAAAGCGCGTCACTGCATCCACGGTACCGAGCACGCTAGGACAATGGGCGGTGAGAATCCAGGTGTCGGGGGTACGGCTCATGATGAAGCTCCCGGTGGTCTATATGCTATGGCAAGCAACTGTGGCAGCGGTTTTAGCCACTGCCACAGGTCTTGGCCCAATGTCAGGCCTTGATCGCCAGGCCGAATTCGACGCAGGCGTCTTGCAGCCACAACCAGATGTAGTCGGAGAAACTGCGGCGCACCAGCAGCTCCCAGGTCTCTTCACTGGTACGTCGAATCACCAGCTGGGTCTTGGCGAACGAGGTGCCGACCGCCTTGCCTATCGGGAAGTTGCGCGGATGCACGTCATAGGTCGACGACTTCATCAGCAACTCACGGACTTTCGGCCCGCTCAGCTCGAGAATGGTCTGCCCACCGCTGACGTTGACCACTTGGTGGTGCTGGTCGGCCAGCGCTACACGCAGGCTCTTTTCGGCGGCGAACTCTTCGCCGCTCGGTACGATCAGCAGCCACTCGTCCGGGCCCAGCCATTGCAACGAGGTCTCACCCTTGACCACCAGGCCCAGTGCGCCGGGCAATTCCAGGCCGGTGGCCTTGTGCACGGCGCCGGCAAAGGCCGCGTCATGGCCATCGCCGCGCAGGGTCAGGTGACCCAGCAGTTTTCTCTCGCGTAGGTTGATGCCCGCGCTGCTCTTGCCCTTGCCTGCCAGCTCATGCAGGCCGGCGTGAAACAGCGGGGACTCGGCGTGCGCCGCATCGGGGCGCTGCTTGTAAACGTTTACTGTGCTCATGTTGTTCCGCCTGTCGTAGGTACGTCAGCGCTAATTCGTGGCTCGCCAGGCTCCAGCTTGCTGGGGCCTGGCGAGCGGTCGTGGTCTCAGACGTTCTGCTGCTCGCCTTTCGGGTCGAAGAACACCGAACTGACGATCTCCGCCTCGATCAGGGTGCCATCTGCCAGCGGCGCGAAAACCTTCTCGCCCATGCGCTTCAAGCCGCCTTTGACCAGGGCCAGGGCAAAGCTGTAGCCCATGCTGGTGCTGTAGTAGCTGGAGGTCACGTGGCCGACCATGCTCATCGGAATCGCCTGCTTGGCGTCGAACACCAGCTGTGCGCCTTCCGGCAGCACCGCGCTGGTGTTGACCGGCTTGAGGCCGACCAGCTGCTTGCGGTTTTCCTTGACGCAGTCTTCACGGTTCATCCCGCGCCAGCCGATCCAGGAGAAAGGTTTAGTGCGACCGACACACCAGCCCATGTTGAGGTCGTCCGGGGTCACCGAACCGTCGGTCTCCTGACCTACGATGATGAAGCCCTTCTCGGCTCGCAGCACGTGCATGGTCTCGGTGCCGTACGGGGTCAGGTTGTACTGCTTGCCTGCCTCGACGATCTTTTCCAGCACACCCATGGCGTAGTCGGCCTGCACGTTGACCTCAAACGACAGCTCACCGGTAAAGGAGATGCGGAACACCCGCGCCGGCACGCCGCCGACGTTACCTTCCTTCCAAGTCATGAACGGGAAGGCGTCCTTGTCCAGGTCGATGTCGGTGACCTCTGCCAACAGCTTACGGCTGTTAGGACCGGACAGGGTCATGGTCGCCCAGTGGTCGGTAACCGAGGTGAAGTACACCTTGAGTTCCGGCCACTCGGTCTGGTGATAGATTTCCATCCACTGCATAACGCGCGCAGCGCCGCCAGTGGTGGTGGTCATGAGGAAGTGGTTATCGGCCAGACAGGCAGTCACACCGTCGTCGAAGACCATGCCGTCTTCTTTGCACATCAGGCCGTAACGGGCCTTGCCCACATCCAGCTTGGTCCAGGCGTTGGTGTAAATGCGGTTGAGGAACTCGCGCGCATCCGGGCCCTGGATGTCGATCTTGCCCAGGGTCGAGGCATCGAGCAGACCGACGCTGTCGCGTACAGCCTTGCACTCGCGGCCGACGGCAGCGTGCAGATCTTCACCGGCCTTGGGGAAGTACCAGGGGCGCTTCCACTGACCGACGTCCTCGAACTCGGCGCCATTTTTCAGGTGCCAGCTGTGCAGCGCGGTGTAACGCACCGGGTCGAACAGCGCACCGCAGTTACGCCCAGCCACGGCGCCGAAAGTCACCGGGGTGTAGTTCGGACGGAACATGGTGGTGCCCATCTGGGTGATGCTGATGCCCATCGAACGGGCGGCAATCGCCAGGCCGTTGATGTTGCCCAGTTTGCCCTGATCGGTACCGAAGCCCAGCGCGGTGTAGCGCTTGACGTGCTCGACCGACTCGAAGCCCTCGCGGGTAGCCAGTTCGATACCGGCTGCGGTGACGTCGTTCTGCAGGTCAACGAATTGCTTCGGCGCCCGTGCAGTCGGCTTCTCGTGTGGTACCTGGAACAGCGCGATGCTCGGCTCTTCGTGGCGACCGAAGACTTTCGGCAACTCGCCCGATACCGGGTTAAAACCGGCCTCGGTGGCGGCCTTTGAGCCCGCCTCGAAACCATCGCCGAGCACTTCGCCGAGGGCGAATACGCCGTTCACGGCACCCGCACAAACGCGCTCTTGGAAACCTTCACCCGGTACGAAGCCGAGAATGTCTTCACGCCAGGTCGGCTTGCCGCCCAGGTGCGAAGCCAGATGCACCACAGGGCTGTAACCGCCGGAGCTGGCGACCAGATCACACTCCAGCCATTCGCCGGGACTGGTGACTGTGTGGGCCAGCGGATCGATCGCTGCGACGCGCGCCGCGCTGACGCGCTTGCTGCCACGGACTTCGATCACCGCACTGCCGGTCAGCACACGCAGGCCTTTAGCCCGCGCTTCTTCGACCCAGGCACCGCGTGGATTGGCGCGGGCATCGGCAATGGCGACAACCTTGATACCAGCTTCCAGGCAGTCCAGCGCTACGCGGTAGGCGTAATCGTTGGTGGTCGACAGCACCAGCTGCTTGCCCGGGGCCACGGCGTAGCGGCGCACGTAGGTGGACACTGCGCCGGCCAGCATGTTGCCGGGTACGTCGTTGTTGCCATAGACCAGCGGACGCTCGTGGGCACCGGTGGCCAGGACTACGCGCTTGGCACGTACGCGGTGCAGGCGCTGACGCACCTCACCCATAGGCGCCGCATCACCGAGGTGATCGGTGCGACGCTCGTGGATGGTGAGGAAGTTGTGGTCGTGGTAGCCGTGCACGGTAGAACGCGGCAACAGGGTCACTTCCGGCATCTTCCCCAGCTCGGCGACGGCCTTAGCCACCCAGTCGGAGGCAGGCTTGCCGTCGAGGCTTTCGCGGCTCTCGAGCAGGTGCCCGCCAAACTCTTCCTGTTCGTCAGCCAAGATTACCCGTGCACCACTGCGCCCAGCAGCCAGGGCAGCGGCCAGACCGGCGGCACCGCCACCGACCACCAGTACGTCGCAGTGCTGGTTCAGGTAGTCGTAGCTGTCCGGGTCGTTTTCCTTCGGTGCGCGGCCAAGACCTGCAGCCTTACGAATGTACTTCTCGTAGGTCAGCCAGAGGTTTTGCGGGTACATGAAGGTTTTGTAGGAAAAGCCCGGCGCCATCATGCCGCTGCCGACCTTGCCAAGAATGCCCATCAGGTCATTGTTGACGCTCGGCCAGCCGTTCACGCTGTTGGCCACCAGACCGCTGTACAGGGCCTGCTGGGTGGCGCGCACGTTGGGGATCTGAGTCGCTTCGCTGGCGCCGATCTGCAGCACCGCGTTCGGCTCTTCGGCGCCAGCGGCGACGATGCCGCGCGGACGCGAATACTTGAAGCTGCGGCCGACGATATCGACGCCGTTGGCCAGCAACGCGGCGGCCAGGGTGTCG